>CAMBQP010000067.1 GCA_945869955.1 Schlesneria paludicola DSM 18645 | reverse complement strand
GCCGATCACGAAATCGCAGTTTTGGTTATATGATCCAGGCCATCGGGACGACCCCGCATTCGCGGATCGCCTTCAGAAATACAGTCCGCAGAACGATTGCCCGGTGATCTATGTGACGTGGTACGACGCGTGGTGCTTTGCGCGTTGGTGTGGTTCGCGGCTGCCGACGGAGATGGAATGGGAATACGCGTGCCGCGCCGGGACAGAAACTCGCTACTGGTGGGGGAACGAAGTGGACGAATCCAAATGCACGATTAACACGAGTCACACGACACCCGCCAAGCAGTCGCATGCGAATCTGTGGGAGTTGATGGAAATGTCGGGGAATGTTTGGGAATGGTGCGATACGTCGTACGTTGAGGATCTCGCAAGGCTGTCGGCATCGGACAACACGGGTGAGTTTCGTGTCCTTCGGGGCGGCTCGTTCGACGACTATCCGCTGTGGCTGCGGTCGTCGATTCGAGGCGGGTACTCCCCCGGCGTCCGTGACTTCAACATTGGTTTTCGTGTTTCCAGGACTCGTATCGGTTTCTAGTCTCTCCGTTTTCCCGTTTGCCGTTTTTTCCTTTTCCCTTTTATCTTTTCCGCTCTTCTTCTTTGCACGACAGTGCGAGTAAATTTTTTTGGGGTTTCCCCCGCTTATGATCCTGAACAGAAGACTTGTGGAGTTGTTTGTGTCAATCCCCCCTGCTGCAGACGAACTACCAATCATTCGCGCTCATTACGACCTGGTTTTGTGGCTGATGCCCAAAATGGGGAAGTTTCCACGAGAGCATCGTGTGACACTGGGGCAGCGGATCGAGCATCTTTTGTACGAGATCCTGGAAAAGCTGATTCGGGCCAAGTTTTCGCGGCAGCGTCGGGAACTGCTGGAAGCGGTGAATGTCGACCTGGAAGTACTCCGATTTCAAGTGCGACTCGCCAAAGATTTGCGTTGCCTTTCCGTTTCGAGTTACGGACAGGTCGCACAAAGACTATTGGACGTTGGTCGTCAGGTGGGTGGCTGGATGCGAAGTTAACCATGTGTTGTGCGAGAGGTGACGATGAAACGCCACGGAGAACTTTTTGAAGAGCTATGTCGCTTTGAAAACCTTTACCGCGCGTCGCGTAAGGCGCGGCGAAGTAAACGAAATCGCAAGGATGTCGAACAATTCGAATTCCACCTTGAGAAGAACCTGTTGGAACTGTCCGAAACGCTGCGTAACATGACGTACCGTCCCGGCCCGTTTCGCAGCTTCACCATCTCTGATCCCAAACCCCGTTTGATCAGCGCGGCACCGTATCGAGACCGGATCGTACATCATGCCCTCTGCAATCTCTTGGAACCGATTTTCGAGCGTACGTTTATTCATGACAGTTATGCGTGTCGACAAGGGAAGGGAACGCACGCGGCCGTGAATCGGTATCAGCAGTTCGCTCGTCAAAATCTGTACGTGCTGAAATGCGATGTCCGCAAGTTCTTTCCGAGCATCGATCATCAGATTCTTCTGTCGATCCTGCGACGAAAGATCAAGGACCCGGGGGTGATCTGGTTAATGTCGCTGCTGATCGGACATTCCAACGTGCAAGAAGCGGTGAGTGGTTTTTTTCCCCATGACGATCTGTTCACGCAATCGGAACGACGGCGCGGGATTCCGATTGGCAACCAAACCAGCCAATTCTTTGCGAATGTGATGCTGAATCGACTGGATCATTTCATTAAGGAAGAACTCGGTTGTTGCCATTATGTGCGCTATGCCGATGATTTTGTCGTTCTGGGGAATGACACTCGACGGCTGGCCGAAATCCGTGATGCTATCGAGTCGTTCCTCATCGGTCTGCGGCTTTGGTTGCATCCCCAAAAACGGGTCATCAGTCGGGTGTGCGATGGAATTCGCTTTCTGGGGTTTCGTGTCTGGCCGGAATACCGCTGGCTGGTTCAACCGAATGTTCTGCGTTTTCGCCGTCGCTTACGATGGATGCTGCGCGAAGTCCGGGCGGGCCGTCTTTCACAGGCGGAAGTGACTCGAAGTATTCGTGCCTGGATTGGGCACGCTGCTCATGCCAACACGTGGCGATTGCGTGGGCAGCTGCTGCGTTGTAGATTTGAACGCGGGAGGGCAACTGAAGTTTCGTGTCCTTCGGGGCGGCTCGTTCAACAACAATCCGCAGAGGCTGCGGTCGACGAATCGCAACAGGAACACCCCCGACAACCGTAACAACAACATTGGTTTTCGTGTTTCCAGCACTACGCTCTGCTGTTTTTCAGTGGATACGCCTGTTCTGGCGGCTTTAAGGAGTCATCAGCCGTGCCGCGTGCAGTCCACAGTTGCCCGTCCAGTGTCGAAGATCGGTGGTCTTCGGCCAAAATATCCCCGTGATCCGGTGGGGCTGGTAGGCCGCCAGGTTCGAACGTCCCACCGGATTTTTTATTGCCAAAGGGTTGTACATCGATATTGTACATCGATATTGTGCATCGACATTGTACATCGACATTGTACATCGGTATTCTCAAATCGATGTTTAGCGGTGACGGATTCCGGTTGGTTTCAAAACAAAGCAATCCAGGTGACCCCCCAATGAGCCCCATCCCCTACAAGTCACGAATGTACGTTCCGCCGCCGATTGATCCCGATGATGCGGGGCCGATTTCCATATCGGCCTCTCAATCTGACCTTGCACTTGTCGTAGCACAGGACGCGACGAAGAATTATGTGCCGGTACAGTACATTTATGAGCGAGCTGTGGAGATCAAAGTCACCACGGCGAAGCCGTCTGAGATCCCCGCTGCGAAAGGCCAAACAAAGTCAAGTACGCGATTCACCATCGAAGTGAAGACAAAAGATAAGTCGGTGAGCAACATGGAGATCGTGATGTCATGGTTTCCCTATTCGTTTGACTGGGAATCCGATTCCGCTTTCAAGGGACACCACAATCGGAGTAAAGCCGAGGGAGACAAAACTCTGGGCCGAATCGCCGACGATGAGATCACGTTTGAGGAATACTGTCGAGACAAACCGTTTCGTGACGTTCTTCAGGGGAACAGTCGTTATCTCACCGCCAATTTTCCCGGTGCCAAACGCTCGGACGAACGGATTTGGAGTCAGTATCGCCAACATGCAGGCGACGAACTCATGGCCTTTGGAATTTGCAAGAACGTCGATGAAATCGTCGATGAGATCTTTCGGGAGGAGGCCATGTTGCGGCTGTTCAGCAATGTTGACGAAACGATCTTACTGCGTTACTGGAAAGATTATTCGCACTTTACAGACCGGCCCAAGCCAACGCGGATTCGGGGAGATCTTCTCGACAACGAGATCATCGAACGGCTTCTCAGAAGCGCAATTCGGAAAGCGGTCGTCGGTCCGATCAATAATCAGAAGTCGTTCATCGGTAAGCCGGTTTCCTTGTGGGCCACGAGTGTCTTTCTGCGGGAACTCTATAACTTGAATCGCAGAAACAACACGCCAACGCCGGTCACCTCTGCAGCGGCCGCCCGTCGTGATTCGCAGTCCCAAGAGGTTACCCCGCTGCAGCGGCCCGATTTCATGCTCGAAGTTGCCATCTACACACAGGAACTCAGTGAAAATTCCGAGTTGGACCTGAAGACGCTCAAGGCCCGGGGAATACAGGATTTAACGGCGACCGATCCAGGGGCCCGAACAACGGCGCTCGCGTTGTTGATGGCACTCCCCGCGAAATACAAGAGGGACGAGTCCCTCTGTCAACAAGTTCGTCACTTGGCAGATCATGATGACGACTCGTTTGTTCGCGAGAACGCGGCGAAAGCCCTCGACAATTTCGCGGACTCGTGACGGGGGACTTTTGTCAGGATTCGGTTCGGGATAGAGTTGTAAGTGAGTCGCATGCGAAAGGACATCGCCGGTTTGCCGACTTAACCCGCGTTCACTTCCGGACCAACACGTCACATGAGTCTGAAAATTGAAACGGATTTTCCGTACGTGATTCGGCTGTATCGTGACCCCCAATGTCGGAACGATTTTCTTGGATCGGGACTCCTCATCGGCCGGAAGCATGTGCTGACCTGTGCTCATGTTGCGGACCATCGCGAGGGGGACGAGAAATGGTATGCGAAGGACTGCACCGACAACATCGCGGTTGTGGTTGGCTTTGATTTTCTGGAGGAAAGTGACCGGAACAAGGACCCTGTCGGTCACGTCGATCTGGCCCTGCTGGAACTGGAATCTGAGCTGGGCAATTCCGATCCGATCGGTGCGCTCGCGCCTGCCACCGTGGTTCATGGACTGACGAATTTACGAAGTGACATGACTCAGAATGAACTGAGGGCTGTCGGAGGAATTCGGTTGGATTCGACTGAAACCGGCCAGATTCAGTCGATCTTATTCAATCGGGATGGGACTCCCTTTGACCTTCAAGTGGCCGGTGGAATCTGGGCAGGGTTTAGCGGCGGCCCGGTGCTGATGCGACTTGGCCAAAAGTGGTATTGCATCGGCATTGCCTGGATGGGTCGAAAAGAAGCGGCCACTTCACGAATTCTGATGGGGGATACCGTTTACCAGTTTCTCCGCGTCCGGCAACTCCATCTGCGCGCGGCTGACGGGGTGAGGTTTGTTGATTTCGATTCGCTCACCCAAGAGATCGAGAAGAATGATGCCGCAGACCGTGAGGCGTTATTGCAGGAATCCTGCGAGGCGGTTCTACGGGAGTATAGCGAGGCTTGTGCCGCCAACTGGGAACAGGAAAAGAAAACCGAAAGTCTGGAACGGTTTGTGGAACCACGTCTGGCGATTCGAAGAGACCCCAAAATTGTCGACCGCAGCGAAAGCAAAGAATCCAGCGGGACCTCGAACGATCACGAGTCGCTGCTGACGCCGGAAGAAAAAGAACTCCCCGGTGAAGCGATGGCGGTTGAACAATATCGGCGGTTGTTCGAGCGGCGACCAAAACGGCCCGGTGCCGGTGCGCGACTCTGTGTGACCGAAGATGCGGGGTCCGGGAAATCGGTTTTCACTCGCCACCTGCGTGCCGTTCTTTGCGGCAAAGCAGGTCAAGCCGCAATTTTCAATGGTCAACCGGGCCTGGTTGTCCGCTGGGAGGGGCGGGTAGAGTCCTGGCCGCCCGACATTCGTGTCGCGCTGGAAAAGGCGATCAAGAGCCTGTGCGACAGTCGATCCGTCACCCCCAAGCAGGTTTTGGATTACGCGATTGAACATCGGCGGGTGTGCCTGATTCTGGATGCGTTGGATCAGGTGACAAATGCGGTGATACACCAGCAACGGTTCAAGAAATCGGAAATACTGGACGAGATTTTCCGTTTTCTGAAAAGTGATGATGGCGTGAAGTGTCATGTCGTGGTCACGGGCCGATCTTATGCGGTCACACGAGATGGGGACGGTCCCCGGTTTGCTGCTGATACCTGGGTGTTTGCCACCCTCGAAAGTTTTGATGAAGGCCAGCAAAAACGGTATCTGAGCGACTTTCTGGGAATTCGAGACCTCACTGACTTCATTCCGAGCTATGGGGAGGTGTCCGAGTTAATGTCGGTGCCGGTGATCCTGAGTTTGATCGCCGACATTGCCATCGGAATCGCCAAGGAGGATCGGATTCCCTTGGTGAAGGTTTGCCTGGACCAATTCAAGACGCGTGGCGACGTGTATCGTAAGGCGCATGAGGAACTGGCGGATCGCGCCGTCAAGAATGGAATTCAAACGGACTCGACGGCAAAAATTCGTTGGGAAGCGATCCTTTCGGCCGCCGCATTCGCCATGATGTGCGATGAAAACCAGCGTCGGAACTACGCCGTCATTGGTCAGCATCCCGTGGCCAATTTTCGAGCCGCGACCGCGAAGTGGGGCTACAACGTCGAGGGACAATCGCTGCGAATTAGGGATCAAGATTGGAAAAAACTGACCCGATTCAGCCAGTTGACCAATCACGTCTCGGTGGAAAACTGTGATGAAATGACGGTGAGTTGGAAGCACAGGGGCTGGATGGAATATTTCGCCGGGCTTTACCTGGCACGCTACGCGCCACCCGAAGCCGCCGCATACGTCAGTGCTTTCTGTAACGACCCCGACTGGTACTGGACGTGGCGTTTCGCGATCGAAATGCCGGTTGACGTGTCAAACGAACAGAGGCGAACGGCGGCACTCGCCCATTTATTTCGCCGCCCGACCGCTGGTCGCCGTCCGAACGAATTGATTTATCGGGCATGGGAGGTCATGGATTCGACCGCCGCAGGGAAGCTCGAACTTGAGCAGTTTGGAGGTGAATACCAGGACCTGCTGAAGGCAGGGAATCGACTCGCCGACCAGATTGAAACCAGCTTTCGGCCCTGCCCTCCCGACCCGGTTCGTGACAGCCTGACATTCCTGATGGGGGCACCAGAATCGGACACCGATGCGTACTACAACGAAAAGCCGCAGATTTCTCGGAAGGTTGAGCCGTTTCTGATGTCGAACGCGCCGATCACGAAATCGCAGTTTTGGTTATATGATCCAGGCCATCGGGACGACCCCGCATTCGCGGATCGCCTTCAGAAATACAGTCCGCAGGACGATTGTCCGGTGATCTATGTGACGTGGTACGACGCGTGGTGCTTTGCGCGTTGGTGTGGTTCGCGGCTGCCGACGGAGATGGAATGGGAATACGCGTGCCGCGCCGGGACAGAAACCCGCTACTGGTGGGGGAACGAAATGGACGAATCCAAATGCACGATTAACACGGGTCACACGACACCCGCCAAGCAGTCGCATGCGAATCTGTGGGAGTTGATGGAAATGTCGGGGAATGTTTGGGAATGGTGCGATACGTCGTACGTTGAGGATCTCGCAAGGCTGTTGGAATCGGACAACACGGGTGAGTTTCGTGTCCTTCGGGGCGGCTCGTTCGACTTCAATCCGCAGAGGCTGCGGTCGGCGGATCGCGACGGGAACGCCCCCGACAACCGTGGCATCATCATTGGTTTTCGTGTTTCCAGGACTCGTATCGGTTTCTAGTCTCTCCGTTTTCCCGTTTGCCGTTTTTTCCTTTTCCCTTTTATCTTTTCTGCTCTTCTTCTTCGCACGACAGTGCGCGCGATTTTTTTTCGTAAAGAATAAGGCCTACGGAACTCATCCCGTTCTCCCGGACATGGCTGCAGCCCCAACGCGAATTTCCAAGGTGACCGTGCGTCCGATGTCCGCCATCCCGACATCAGCCGATGACCGAACTTCGATCAGGAAACAGGTCCATAAAAATTTCGACCGATCCTCTTTTGATCGATCCTCGATGTCTGGTTTGCAGTGTCACCGATGGCTGTTGTCTGATCGAGGATCAGCGGGGTAGAGATCGTTCATCATGTTCATAGTTCCGGCAGCGAAGTCGTCAACGTAGCCATCATCGCTCCGCGTGATGAGGCTTGCTCACGAGACGATGATCGTTTCGAGCTCGCTACCAACCTATTAGGATCCTCATTCTTAGACCAATTCGGACAAAAAATCCATCAGAAAATCCGGCATGATCAGAGCCTAAAAATCGCAGAATTCGCTGGGTGACTCCCGTAGGCTCACACGGATTGATGCCAAATTCGTCAGTTTTTGAACGGTTGTTTGGTTCTCGACGGAGCCACATCACGCGGGAGCGATGATGGCAACGTTGGGGAAGCCGCAAGCGGCATTGAGCAGACGAAACTTGTCAACGATCGGGGTAGGACGAGGTACAACGATCAGGAAACAGATCCATATCAATTTCGACCGATCCTCTTTTGACCGATCCTTGATGCCTGATTTTCAGTGTCACCGATAGCTGTTGTCTGATCGCGGATCAGCGGGGTAGAAATCGTTCATCATGTTCTTAGTTCCGGCAGCGAAGTCGTCAACGTAGCCATCATCGCTCCGCGTGATGAGGCTTGCTCACGAGACGATGATCGTTTCGAGCTCGCTACCAACCTATTAGGATCCTAATTCTTAGACCAATTCGGACAAAAAATCCATCAGAAAATCCGGCATGATCAGAGCCTAAAAATCGCAGAATTCGCTGGGTGACTCTCGTAGACTCACACGGATTTATGGCAAATTCGTCGGTTTTGAACGGTTGTTTGGTTCTCGACGGAGCCACATCACGCGGGAGCGATGATGGCAACGTTGGGGACGCCGCAAGCGGCATTGAGCAGACGAAACTTGTCAACGATCGGGGTAAGTGGGCAATCCCATTTTGCGTTGACTCAACGCATGTCGAATTCTTAAGACAACAGAAGCTTTCGAAGTTTTGTTATTCTTCCCGGCGATACGCCATTCGACGATCGATTGGAGTACCGCAACGAGATCCGCAGGGCGATAGACGCCAGCGTGACTTGGGCAAGCGTCCGCGATACGGATCCCTGCTTGAGTTTTCTTGGTCGACGTTGTTCAATCGATACGTTGGTAGGGATCTCAGGGGGTGGGGATCTTAGGGGGTGGCTCGTGCCTGCTGCCGACGGAATGCGAATCCATCGAATCCCTGTTGGACTCGATCCGGAGGAAGACTCTGCCACTTCGTGATCTCATGAGGATTCCAGCCCCGATCACGAAAGATTCCTGGATTGACCAGAATTTACGAGGGTTCTCACTACGAGGGTTCCAAGATGTTGACTGCTGGTGTGGCCCGGACGACCCTGACGCCGTTCTGGGGTGTTGAACTGACGGGATGGGGTTATTACATCGAACGACGGTGGCAGCGGATTCATGATGATCTGCAGGCGACGGCACTCGTCGTTGATGATGGGGGGCAGCAGGTGGCCCTCGTCACACTCGATCTGATGGTGATTGACGAACACTTTACCAGGGTGACTCGTGATCGAATCCACCGGGCGACGGGATTGGCTCATTCGGCCATTCTGCTGACCTGTTCACATAGCCACAATGCGCCGGCCGCAGGGGGCTTGCTGGGGGTGGGTGAATGTGATCCGGCGTATGAAGACTGGGCTAGCCAGCAGGCGGCCACTGCGGTGATTCTCGCCTGGAACCAGCGAGTCGAGGCTCGACTGGCAACGGCGCGCGGCGAATTGGTTGGGCATACGTTCAATCGAACTCGGCCTGACGGGTTAGTCGATACGACGGTCACCACGCTGCAGGTGGAAACGGTAAGCGGACAACCACTCGCCGTCGTCGTGAATTTCGGGGCACATCCGACCGTCACCACGCAATGGAGGCCGCTTGAGGTTTCGCGTGACCTTCCCGGACTCGTTTGCGATCAAATCGAACAGGCCCTGCCGGGTGTCACCGCCATGTACGTGCAGGGAGCCTGCGGTGATGTCAATTTCCTGCGTGAATATGTGGATGAAGCACGCCATCAGGAACCGGCTCAGCGACTGACCGAGGTGGTGCTGCGAAGTTTGACCACGGCGACGAAGTGTGCGACACCTCGCGTGGCATTCGCGAGCGAGATTGCCGTGCTACCGACACGTCGCTGGTTACCGCACGAATTGATGGTCGATCGGAACGAAGCGATCCGGCGGCTGACGACGAATGATGTCGCGGGTTGGCGCGAGACTATCGGCCGATCGATGACCAACCGTCCAGACGATATGATCGATCGGCATGGGGGCGACGTTTTGAAGGGCGTTCGTGCCATGGCCCGATTTCACGTCGAATGGACAGATCGGATGCTGGTGGATCTGGATTCGCGACCGATGACTCTGCAGACTGAGGTTCAGACACTGCGGATTGGGGACCTGTATGTCACCGCCAATGCCTCGGAATTTTTTACTCCGTTTGCCTTGGAGGTGCGACAACGAGCCCACGTTCCGGAACTAATGCTCGCCTGTTATGCCAACGGACGAATCGGCTACCTTCCTGACGCGCATGATATCGAGGCGCGCAGTTACGCCGGTTACCAGTCACCCAAATACTGTAATCAGTTCCCGTTCGTCGCCGATTCAGGACCAGCGATGTGTGCGGCGATGCTAAGGACCGTGGGGCGGTGTGTGAGCTAGCAACGGGATTTAGTTTTCAGTTTTCAGTTTTCAGTTATAAGAGCTTCGCGATGGGGTTGCCGTCGTGTGCCACCTTGAACGGGCGACCTGTCGGGGAGAAGACGATTTTGTCTCGTTGCAGGCCGAGCGCCGTCGCGATTGTGGCGTTGAAGTCGGCGGGTTCGACACCGTCGGTTGCCACCGAATGACCAGCGGCGTCGGAAGTGCCGTAGAACTGTCCTCCTTTGATTCCTCCCCCGGCCAAAAGTGAGGAAAAGACGGCGGGATGGTGGTCGCGACCGGCGTTATAATTGATGGCGGGTGAGCGTCCAAATTCGGTGGTGAGAACCACCAGAGTTTCTTCGAGCAGCCCCCTTTCTGCGAGATCTTTGAGGAGATTACCGACCGCACGATCCATGATGTCGGCACGTGCGGGGAGGGCTCCGCCGTTGTAGATATTGCTGTGCATGTCCCAGCCACCACAGGTGACTTCGACACAGCGGACATTATTTTCAATCAGGCGTCGTGCGAGCAAACAGCCCTGGCCAAACGAATCGCGCCCGTAGCGGTCACGATCTTCGTTTTTCTCGTTGTTCAGATCAAAGGCTTTTAATTCGCCGCTGGTGAGCAGGCTGGTCGCCTCGGCGTAGAAGTCGGTGTACGACTGAACTTTTTTGACTTTGAATTTTTCACGAAATTTTTTGTCGAACCCGTTGATCAGCGTAATCCGCTTTTCGAAGGAATCGTCGGTCAGATACTGCGGGGCGGTGGTATTTTCCAGCCCTCGATTCGGGTCCCCGATCGGCAAGGGACTGAACGACGGATCGAAAAATCCTGCTCCAGGATGTCGAGCGGGCGCACTGATCAGGACCGTATCGGGGAGCGTTTTGTTTTGTCGCCCCTGCAGTTGCTGCAGCCAGGGACCCAGCGACGGATGACGTTCTGTCGCAATCTCTTCGTAACTCGTCCGCATCAGGTATTCGCCCGCTTCATGGTCAGCGGTTTGTGTGTGCATCGATCGGATCACGGCCAGTTTATCGAACTGACTGGCCAGGTTGGGCAGGAACTGGCTGATTTGTGCCCCTGCGACCGAGGTATTGATCGGCTTGGTGTCCCCCTGATTGACGTGGCCAGGCTTCAGGTCAAAGGTATCCAGATGGGTCATGGCACCATTCATGAACAGATAGATCAGCCGTTTGGCTTTGCCACCGGTTGCCGTCTGGGCTGTGACGACTTGTTCGAGAGCCGGCAGCATCGAAACCCCCAGCATCGACTTGGCGGCGTATTCGACAAACTGACGACGATCAATCGGACCAAGCTTGGAAAACAGCGTTTTCATCGAATCACCTTGTCTAGGGGGACAGAGATCGTAAAGAGCCATGGACGATTCGGAAGGACTTGGCAGTCGGGCCATTCGGCACCACTGCCAAGTCGGACTGCGAATCGACGTGGCTATTGAATGAAGAGGAATTCGCGGGTGTTGACGAGTGACCAGATCAGGTTTCCGTACCCGGCCAGATCGCTTTTGGCCACTTCCTGTTTGGCGAGTTCCAGTTCGGCGTTATCGGGTTCGCGATTGAGGATGGTCAGGAAGATCACTTTTACTCGGTCTGCGGTCGACTTTTTTCGCATGACGTTGTTGTAGATCGTGGAATTCTTTTCCAGCAACATGTGAGTAATCGGGCCATTGAACATAAACAGAACTTGCGGTACCGAACCGACTGTGGCCGAGGCGGAAATCAGTTCCCGATCAGACTGTCCGAACATTCTCAGAAAGTGGTTGGCAGGAACGGGGGAGGGAAGTTCCGAAGCCCGTGCAAGCAGTGTCCCTTTATAGACGTACTTGGCTTGGCGTTTTCCCTGGATTCCGTCAATTTCAGCACTTTTGAACTCGGCATCGAGCATTTTTTTGGCCGAGATGGTGTTGAGGTCGAGCCCCACCACTTCGGTCCGCATTTTGGCAGGCATTTCGCGATACTCGTCCGGATCGACGACGGCGAGGGTCAAGAACGAATCCCAGGCCTGCTCGGCGGTCATCCGGCGGAGATTGGGGCCGGGATAGTGATAGGGTTCTCCCAACGGGACTTCGACTGCACACGCTTCCCGCTGATAAACTTCGGTGTTGAAGACGATTCGGAGATATTCTTTCATGTCGAAGTCGAGTCGTTTGATTTCGGACTCGAGGAAGGTCATCAGTTCGGGATTTTCCGGAGCGGATTTATCGAGGATATCATCGACCGGTTCGATCTGGCCGGTCCCGAGTGCCTGTTTCCAGAGTCGGTTGGCGATCGTGAGGGCGAAGCGGGGGTTTTGTTTTGAGGTGAGCCAGCGGGCGAAGGCCTGCCGTGGTGTTTCCCCGGTCCGAATTTCGGCAGGGAAACCAATCACCGTTTTCGGCTCAATCAGATCTTCGGGTTTGGCATCGGTATATTTGTAATCTTTGGGGAGTCGGATTTTTCGATCGGTTTGATCGTTGACGATCATCATGTTGATCCCCATCAGTCGGTCAAAGCGATAGGAATTCTGGCGCCGATCCTCTTCTTCCTGCTCAATCTCGGCATACTCTTCATGGAGCCGATCGTTGGGGTTCTTTTGCCAGTACCGGGTGTCGTGGCCACCCGTGCTGGTGACGGTCCCGAAGGTGAACGCCGCCATTTGATAGAATTCTCGTTGCGTCCAGTGCTCGGTTGGATGGTCATGGCACTGGGCACACCCGATGCGGGTTCCCAAAAAGATCCGGACGGTGTTGTTCATGTTATCCAGTGGCATGTTGGCATCCCGCTGGAAATAACCGACCGCCGGGTTATTCCAGACGAGACCTTCGGCGGTCATGATTTCGCTGACCAATTTGTCCCAGGGCTTGTTTTCCGCCAGCGACTGTTTGATCCATTGGCGATATGGTTCGCCGCGAACGCTGTTGTTCAGGTTGTCGGTGTAACGCAAGACATCGGCCCAATAGTTGAAGAAGTGGCTGGCATAGCCATCGCTCGCCAGCAGTTCATCAATTAGTCGCGTGCGTCGGTCTGGTTCGGTGGCCGCGAGGAACTTCTGGGTTTGTTGATAGGTGGGAACGGTACCGGTGATATCCAGATAAACACGTCGGAGGAACTGAGCGTCGGAGGTTTTGGGGTTGGGTGTGACGTTGTATTTGGCGTAGTTCAGGCCGACCAATCGATCAATCTCTTTGGCCGACCGGAGTGCCTCGGGTCGCTTACCGGGGGCGACCCCTTTTGAAGCAACCATGAATCGAGCGGGGAGTTCTTCGGGTTTCTTGGCGGCGGTTTTGGGTGGTGGGGGTGGATGAAGTTCTTTTAACTTCGCCAGATCGGCTCGTTCTTCTTTGGGTTTGTTTGTCTTTTTGTAGGACTCGCTCCGTCCTTTGAAGGCGGCGTCGAGTCGCGGGTCGAGTTCCACCGCTTTGGTGAAATCTTGAATCGCCTTTTCGTGGTCCCGTTTTCCCTGATGGGCATAGCCTCGAGAGGTGTACGCGCCCGGGTCATTGTTTTTGCTGGTGATCGCTTTGTCGAACGAGGCGATCGCTTCGTCATAGTTCTTCTGCGACAAATAGGCTCGGCCCCGCTGCAGGTGGGCTTTGGCACAATTGGGATCAATCTTCAGGGCCAGATCCAGATCCGCTTTCGCCCTGGGAAGCTCACCTTTCATGCTGTACAGCAGGGCGCGGTCACAGAGCGCCTCGGTGAAATTGGGATCGAGTGTGAGAGCCTGATCCAAATCTTTTTGCGGATCGGATTTGGTGTCGGCTTTGGCGATGATGGCGGCAGCGCGGCGCTGATAGGCGACCGCCAGGTTGGGGTCCAGTTCCAGTGCCTTGTTCTGATCCGCAATCACTTGATCGAAATTTCCTTTGGCACCGTAGGCGAATCCCCGGTTGCTGTAGGCTGCTGCGTATTTCGGATTGGCTCCAATGGCGCGGTCAAAGCTCGTGATGGCTTTATCGAACTGTCGGCGGGCGAGATAGGCGACCCCTCGATTATTATGGGCTTCGGCGTGATTTCCTTTTTCGAGTAAGGCGAAATAGGCGCTGTCGATCGCCTTGAGGTACTCCCCTTTTTTGTAGTACGACGTTGAGCGGTTCGTGTACGCGTCGGCTCGATTCTGGATGGTGATCGGGTCGCGACCGGTCTGTTCAAAAACCTTGGCAAATTGGGCGATGGCTCCGTCGTGATCCCCTTTGCCATTCAGGGCAATCCCCTTGAAAACGAAGGCCGCCCCTTTGGTCGGTTCTGCCTGCAGCACCTGATCGCATTCTTGAATTAAGAGATCCCACTCACCCCGTGCTCGTCGCTCAATGGACTGTACCACGAATGGATCGGGAGGGGTCTCTTTCTCGTCCTTTTGCTGTGCCGCAGCCTGGTGGCTTGTCATGAGCGGGGTCAGCACCAGGGTCAGCATCAGGCATAAAAAGCCAGTGCGAATTCGTAGGAAACGCTGGAGGATTCGCGGAAACCGCTGTGGCGGAGTGCTGGAAACGAGGTCTCGATTCATCAGGCGCATCCTTTAGAGTCAGGGATGATTTGATCGGGATCGATCGCAGAGAGTCAATCGTGGAATAGGATCTGATCTTCTCAACTCGAAGGTCAGAGTTCAAGCGCAAACGGCGGTTGATAGGAGGTAAAAAAACAGTGGGTCAGAGAGAACTCTGACCCACTGTGACGACGATTCTGATTTCGAGCGTGCTGGAATTATCCGGCAGTTGACCGGACCCGATTCAGTTTTTCAGTGCGGTCGTGGACAATTCCTTGATTCGGACATTGCGGAACTCAACCGGATCACTGTGGCCCGCGAATCCGAAATAGCCTTGCGTCCGATCTTTACCGGGGTGAGGAGAGTTGGCCATGATGTCTTTGACTTGGCTGAGGTCTGTTTCCAGGATCACGTTTCCGTTCAGTTCCACCTTGATCGTCGAACCGATTACGGTCACTTCCTGGTAGTTCCATTCGCCGATGGGGCGGTGGAAACCGCGAGCCGCGGCACCCATCCCATAGGCGGATCCGTGGTACTGTCGTGGATCGAGCTTGGCGTACTGAACGGCATCGTTATCCAGGACCTGCAGTTCGCACATTCCGGTGTATGCGGCATCTCCTTCGCCGGGATAGCGAATGGCCAAGCCGTTGTTCCCACCGGGCGGAAGCTTGAATTCGAGCCGTGCGATGAAGTCACCATATTCGTGCTTGGTGTGCAGAACGCCCCCCTTGCCCGTCTTGCAGCGGATCGCGCCGTCTGCGACTTCGTAATTGTCGACGGCACCAGTCCAGCCATTCAGGGTTTTGCCATCGAACAGGGTTGTAAATCCGTCGTTTGCCAACAGAGCGTTGGCTTCGCTGGCGGGGATTTCGCGAACGAAGAGGTTTTTCCAGCGGATTTCGCCACCATGGGTCTGCAGTTGCACCGGGCCACGAGCAATCAGTGGCGTTTTGGGGTCAAAATAGTTTTCCAGCGTTGCGTGATCGACAACCAGCTTGCCATTCAGAAACACGGTGGTTTTGGCACCGACTTGTCGAATGCGGAAGTCGTTCCATTCGCCGAAGGGGCGATCGGCTTTGACGAGCGGATGCTTTCCTGGACGGCCGTCACGATTGTTCCAGAGGCCACCTGATCCTTTGTCAGCCCCAATTTTGAATTTTGCCTCTTCGGTGGAATCCCAGATTTGGACTTGTGGAGTCCCTTTCAGGTAAATGCCACTGTCTGCCTTGGGGACGGTTTTGTAGCTGATGAACATCTCGTAATCGCCAAAGGCTTCGTCCGAGGTGAGGTAGAGGCCAAATCCATCGTTGACCAGATCCCCTTTTTGAATCGACCAATGCTGATTCACATCTTCGAGGCTTTTCTTGCGCGCGGCAGTGCGATCTTCTGCGGAGAGTGCGGCGAGTTTACGGGGGTCTTCCGTACCAACTCCGTGCCATCCGCTCAGGTCCTTGCCGTTAAAAAGGGCTCGGAAACCGGCTGGGGGGACATTGTCGGCCGCGTTGATCGGCAGTGAAACCCCGGTGGCCGAGGCGATGGCCGCAAAAAACAGAATTCGGAACGAATTGGAACAAGTCCGCACAGTGAGGCTCCTTATTTTCAGACTCTAGGGAACATTCGGAACAGAGTTAACGGGTAAACCGAGGAACAGCCCCGATTTGCTCATCGCACTTTGCCATCTTACCGATCAAGCGATGTCGATGCCACGATTCGCATAGGGATACTGGCCCACACTTTTCGGAGTAATCGACAAAAATTGCCACGAACCGAAAATGTTGCGTGAATTTGCTCGTGTCAAACGGTAGATTGGCGGGGAACCTGTGTAGACTTGCCGAATTCGATTTCTCTGCGCAGTTCCCTGGTGTTCTTCGCAGAGCAAACATTTTTGATACGGGATTGTGAAAAACGCCAGCGAATCTTCACAAGGCGACGTACGATTTCGGAGATGAATCACCTTCCACTTAACAATTTCTTAAATCCCTTCAGTCTTCGACGCGTGTGAGTTTTCGAAGTCGCGGCGAATCGTCCGGATTTTTAGAGTCGGTTATTTGCCATGAAAATGCAAATTGTCTCGTGTCCGAAATGTGGAACGAATCTGTTGCATGATACCGCTCAGTGTCATGCGTGCGGTCACGTCATTGACCAGCGCTCAGCAGCACAGCTGAAACAGATCAAGTCGCGACAACTTCCGACTGACAATGCCGTGGCGGGGGACATGCAGGACTGCCCCAGTTGTGGGGAAACTTGTCGCATGGGCTTGGTTCGTTGCTGGAACTGCAGCACCTTTCTACGTCCTGAAATTGAAGCGTCGTACCGTCAAAAACTGGGGGTTCAGCGGCGGCGTGTCGAGCATATTGATCTTCCGGTGATTGAGGCAACCGTCGTCACGGAAGCGGATTCGCTGCAACGAGCCGTTTTACCGAATCCAACTTATGTCGCCAGATCCCATTCGAGCGATGAATCAGACGATGACGATGGCTTTGATCTTTCCAGTGAAGCGTCGTTCTTGGAGGAAAGTTCGCAGTCTGGGGAAAGTTCGTTGCCGTTAGATCTGGACAATTTGCAGTTTGCCGATTCCCCGGCAAACCATGCAGACAATTCAGACACGTTTCGTTTGCTCCCGGTCGAGGTGACGACGGTTGAGGCCACTTTGCCCCCTGCGAGTGATGCGAGTGAGCCACCGTTGTTTGAAGATCCCGCTGAACCTCAGGTTCAAGCGGTCACCTTCGAGCCTCCGATTCGGGTCGAGGAACCACCTCCATCGCAGCAGGAAGTGGAAGTCGGGCTCGCCGATGATTTATTGAAAATCGCTGCCAATGAAGAGTTGGATATTCAAAAGGTTCGCAAGACGTTGCGTTCGAAGGACACTTTCGTGATCTTCTGCCCACAAGGTTGTAAGATCCGTGTACAAGAAAAGCATCGTGGTCGCGCCGGCAAGTGCCCTCGCTGCCAGTGCGAGTTTGTCGTGCCGCGGAAAGTGATCCCGAAGAAGGAAAACGAGGCGAGTGCCACTACGACCGAAGTGGCTCCAATCAGTCGATACAAAAAATGGCTGACCGATATTCGCTTGCATACGGTTGATCCGCAAAAACTCCGCATTAAACCGGATAGCCTGCTGAATGAATGCACGGCTGTGGATCTTGGATTTTCGGAAGAGGATGTCATCCTGGCCACTCTTCTGGCGGGCAAGTACGCTGCGAACGCGAAAAAGGCTCTCCCTGTCCGTCAGGCGATGATCGATCATTTTTTGAAGCAGGGAACCTTCGATCAATTGGTCGTTCCGGCGAAAAAACTCTTGAAAAAAGAAGCCTTGGCCCAGGTCGCGATTGCGCAACCCACTCCCGCCGGCACCGAATCGCTCTTCGCCGACATTCCCGTCTTCGGTACCAATCGAATTGCCGTCAAGATTCCCAAAACCCCGGACAGCCCTCATTCGCAGTACCTTTCTTTTAGCCTCTCGGAATTTCGGGCGTTTGTCACGGGAATGCAAACGATCTGTGGAATCGAAGGATTCGGTAGTGGTACAGAAATTCCGCTGACCGAACAGTACACGACCGCCAAATGCAGTGTGAGCAATGTTCCTGTGAAGGAACTGAATCAACTCAACTATTACCAGGCGGATCCGACCTTTACGCTGGAAGTCACCGGCTGGCGTTGTGCCGGTTGCAAGATTGTGGTGAGTGAGGCGGCTCGTGCTGACGCCAAGTTGGGGGGAGCGAACGGCAAGGGGATTGCCAAAGCCAAATGTCCGAAGTGTACTCAGAAAATGGGGAATCAACCCCTGTATCAACTCCCCGAAAAGAGTGTCGAGACCTCACCAGCGACCCAGCCGGAACCGGCGATGGCTTGACCGATTTGGATCGGCACGCTTATCGATCAATCACGGCGGCCTGTTCGATCAGATACAGGCCGTACGGCTTTCCTTCGTCTGCCAGCATCTTGATGCGAAAGGTACCGACCACATCGAAGGCGCGTGTGGCAGGGATATAGTTGGTGGTTTTGCCTGATTTCATATCGACCTGAACCAGGTCATAGATCTTCGGGTCACGTCCAAAACAACAAATCTGGTTATCCCTCGCCAGTACAAATCGCTCGATTCCCTCGGTTTCGTAAGTCGGATACATGAAGCCGCGAATGCGGATGGTCTTGCCGTCGAGACCTTTCAGCCAATCCGGCATTAGTTCGTCGGCATTTTCGACGACGGGTTCCATGTTGAGGACTTTCAGCAGGTCGAGGTCGTCGAAAGAAACGCGTAAAGCCCCCGTTTTCGGCTCGGTCTGGAATTTTTTCTCTTTGATCAACAACTCAATCTGATTCGGTGGTGAAGCAGTCGAGCCGGTATTACCCGTCCCGACCTGCCCCGCGCCGACTTGGCCCGCGCCGACTTGAGGAGTCGTCGGGTTGGCTGCGGTGAACTCTTCTCGAACCTTTGTATCGCTGGGAGGGATATTCAGCAGCGAGCGAACGCTCGACACGACATTGACAGGTCCCAGGGCCGAGACCGGCAACGCGTCATCCTCTTCTTCGGAGGGGGTCAATGTTGCTTCCAGCCCTGCTGCGGTTTGCGTTGAGTCCGGCGGGGACTCTTGGGTTAATACGGCAGGATCCTCAGGAGAGGGAGCGTCATGTTCTTTCGCGGGGCGATACCCGCTGAGGTTGGTTTCGCCGCAGCCAATCAGAGAATTCAGCATGAGCGTGACTGATAGCCCGATCGCCATCCCTGTTCGACAGGTCCCGCTTGTCATCAATAATTCCTTGAACTTGGCTGCCAGCAGGAAACGGGGAGGGGGGCGCGACCCCCTGAGACACAAATGCTTGGATTCCGATTATCAGATCTCGCAGAGAATGGAGAGGAATGCAACCCCAGTTGTGGGGCGACGCGGGTGTTTTGCTGGAATTCGTGCTTGCGAACGAGCCACATCCTTTTCGGTCTATGATTCCATCGACACGGATTTCGCGGGAACTGCGACGAAATCTTCCCGAACATTCGGCGTCAATACCAGGTTTTTGCTGGGGCGAAGTATTTGCAGTCGAGCTGGTAAATTGGCTGCAAACCACTCTCATCCACCGTCGGTTCCACTCGTAAGGTTCCCGCCACCCCCACCAGCATCTTGTCATGGTAGTTCACGGTTTTGCCGCCGATCATGCGAATCAGAATCATATCGGTTTGCTGTGGTGATCCGCCGAAGCAGCATTCACCCGAATCCTTACACAACACGAATGACGAAAGTCCTTCCGTTTCGCGATAGGGGTACATGTATCCTTTGAGGTAAATGGGCTTGTCTGCAAGCTTTGCAATGTCAGCGTGGATTCCCAACTGGCCACCAGAGACCTTAAACCCCTTTTGGGAAATATCACTGTTAAAGTTAATCCGCATGAATCCCTCGGGGACCTCGGTCGTGTAGCTATGCACATGCAGTCCCGAAAACCCGATGAACATCAACAGCATCATGACGAGGCAGGTGATGGCCAAGCCACTGCCGCCGAGTGAACCAGCCGATCGCGAGATCTGGTAATAGGCGACAAAGGCCAGCGCAATCCCCAGTAATGGCACAATCAGCAGCAGGTCAGACAAGCCCGCCAGCATTGAGAGGCAAACGAACGCCATGCTGACCGCAACAAGGGGAGGCATCGGTTTGTATTGGAATTCGTCTTGATCAAGCTCAGCGGGCATCAGCGAATTGGAATTCATTTGGTTCACCATAGACATCTCGTTCAACCGGGGTTTCCCCCTCTCCAAATTACCGATTCGCTTCCAGGCATTCCACAGGCCGCTCGAAATCTTTCTCAGAAATCGACTCGCGACATTATCGACTCCCGACATGATACGTCAAAACAACGAGGGATGTTGGCCAGACGAGAAAAAGACTGGCAGTCCAGCGGGCAGGTGTCGTGATGGAATCGCGGCGTCGGGTACTGTAGGTCTCCCGACGGGCGTGTCGAGTGCCGCATTTGAATGCGATTCATCGTCGTCGAATCAATGTCGTTCACAGGGGACAACGTGGTTGAATCGCTATTGATCACTCATCGTTTTGTATCTGGATTTACCCTGAAATTAACACGGGTTTTTCTGGATTTTTGGTGAGAATCGGAGTTAGAATCAATGCTGCGTTGTCGAATTTCCTGACGGATTTGGGTAATCACCGAGTCGCCCTTCATCATTCGGTGATCCTGAAAACTTATTTTCAAGAAACACCGATTCCATTTGTCAAAACGGCTCCCTTCGCAGGATTTTTGCTTTGATTTTTGTAACCGTCGGAAATATGGATCCCTTTGATCGCTTACTGCAGGGCATTGATGATTGGATTGCGAGCCAATCGATCCAGGAACCGGTCTTTGCTCAAATCGGCAAGAGTCAGTATCAGCCGAAGCACTTCCAAACGGTTCGATTTTTGACTCCTCAGGAATATCGGCGCTATTTTGAGGAGGCTCGGTTTGTGATTGCTCATGCCGGCATGGGTTCGATCATCACCGCAATCGAATTGAGCAAGTATATTGTCGTGATGCCGAAGCGAGCGTCGTTGGGCGAGCAGCGAAATGAGCATCAATTGGCGACGGCACGCCATTTCCAGCGATACCAGCGGATCCGGGTCGCGGAAAACGAACACGATCTTCCGCTGGTCGTCGGCCAATTATTGTCTTCGCAGTTCGATTCCCCGGCGAATCACACGGATTGCGATGCAGAGACTTGGCCTCCTGATGAGTCTCTGATTCAATTTGTGAACGAATTTTTGACTTCGACCTCGACCGCCAGCAGCAAAAAATGAACGATTAAAGGTCGATCCCACATTCCGGTTCACGGTTGGGTGTGATGGGAATTCGTCATGATTTCGTCTTGAGAAGAGATCACCGCACCTCGGATCATGCTCATTCAAGTCCGCTTGGTGATCGGGTTGCGTTTCAGAACGGAAATGTCCGGTCCGTGGGGAATGACCGTTGAGACTTCTTGTCCCGATTCTCTCACAATTGAGTGGGTAGGAAACCGACTCGCATCCGACCGCATCCGACCGCATCCGACCGCATCCGACCGCATTCGAGTCGCTCGGCCCCCCCCCCCCGCTTTTTTTTGGCAGGTTTGCTTCGACGCAATGCCAAACTTGCCTTATTGTTGCGGCGTTGACCTGCCAGAAGCGGATCACGAGTTTCCCCAAGGGGGAAACCCAAACCCTTCCAGAGAAGAGTCTTCAGCAGATTCCCGTCCGGTCAGTCGATTCCCGTCCAGTAGGATCGCCATATCGAAAAATTCTTCCCATCGCTGGTGTTCCTCGCTGACCAAAGTCCGTTCTGCGGTTTTTTACCCAAAACCGACCTGCTTCCCGTACCTGAAACCCTCTTGATGCGTCGATCTTAAAAAATCTGCACAAGGTTTGTGGAGGGTCTTGGGTTTCCGCTTTCGATAAGTTTCGTTACAATCGGGTTCGGCGGGTCTTAAGCGGTCTCGTTTGCGCGGGGCTCTTTGGTACCGTGCGCGATCATTGCACGGTGTTATTTGGTTTCGGCCTGTCAGGAATTCTTTCTGATTGGTGACAGTCTGGGTTTCAACACCCGACAATCACCAATAAAAACGGGCTGAATTACCAACAAAAAGCGCCAATACGGAGAGGTGGCAGAGCGGCCGATTGTGCAGCACTGGAAATGCTGTGTCCTCGAAAGGGGACCGAGGGTTCGAATCCCTCCCTCTCCGCTCGTTCTCGCAGCCTGTAAAACAAAACTCTTGTTTTACAGGCTTTTTTCATATTGTGGCTCTGCGAATCGATTCCTTGGCAATCATATGATGCACTGCGATGGAAGATGGAAGTCGTACCGCCAGTTTGTTGGTTCCTGCCGTCAATTTGCCAGAGGTGCAATCCCCTGCTGAGATGAATCGGCGAACGCGGAATTCAGGGCAGACGGATCCTGCATTTGTCCGGATTTTCCATCGGGGAATTGAAAAAAAGTTAATGGAGGCCACAAAGGAGAGGGGCAGAGGTTCAAGACGGATCACCATGGAATTTGCCCCCTGCCGCTTTCAGGCCTTGCCCGGTGCGATCAAACGATGATTTGGCGGTCGGCCTGACAGAGAAAATCGTAGGGCTCACTGCTGTTGTCGATCGCGCGCAGATCGTCCACAAACCCAGGGGTCTGCAGCAGGCGTCCGAGTCGTGCCAGAACATGCAGGTGCGTGCGTGAATCACGGCAAGCGACCAGGAAAAACAGGTCTGTCATCACGTGACGGGGTGCCCCAAAAGGGATGCCGGACATGAGTCGCCCGTAGGCAATGACGGACTGTCCGAGGGCCTCAGGCAAGGGATTGCGGGGGTGGGGAATGGCAACTCCATTCTCGAAGGCGGTCGATAAAACGGACTCGCGATCTTGCACTGCCGAGAGCAGCGCGGCGGGTTGCCAGACATGCCAAGTCCGTCCCGCAACTTCCACCAGGCTTTCCAGCACAGATCGTTTGGTGCGTGCTTCGAGCGGTACCATCACCGTCTCGGGTGTCAATAACGCCGCAATCGGGTGGGGGTCGGTGAATTCGGCCGAACGATGGGTCTGTTCGAGAACAGCGAGCTCGCGGTCGGTGTACTCACGCATCTCTTGTTCAAGCCAGTGCGTGATCTCTGTGGGGTGGAACTGCCATTCACCGGCAATTTTTCGCCCGGGAACACGCCCTCGCTGCACGAGTTTTTCAATTTCTCTGCGGTCTCGTCCTAATTGACGAGCCAATTCTTCAAGGCTGAACCAATCTCGCGACATGTTTCGGCCAGACATTCAAAAAGCGGGAGGGATCATAGCGGGAGGAATCAGCAGCGCATTCTGTTCATCACTTGTCATTGTGACCGGATAAAAACGTCACCAGTGAAAAAACGTCAAGGGAAAATCCGATCTCATCGCGGGCAAACGACATTCCCGATTGCAAAAACCGTGAGCAGGTTTTCTCGCTATTCAGCTCACCGAGGTCGTTTCACGAGACATCGCTTTCACCGTGGCATGGGCCTGTTCAATCAAATGGGGGTAATTCATTTTCCACACATTACCGGACCAAACCTGAATATCAAAGTAACCTGCGTATCCTGCCGACTGAAACGCCTGAATTAATTCGGGCAAGGGAATCAACCCATCGCCCGGCATGCGTCGATCCACTTCGGACTGTGGCGCCCGGTGACAGTCGCTCAGTTGCACGATCTTGGTTAACGAGACCAGTTCGGGGATCCGTTCGATCAGGCGAGGTTCTTGCCAGAGGTGATAGGTGTCGAAGGCGAGTCCCACCGAAGCGTGATTGACTCGCGATAACAGGCTCAGTGTTTGTTCGAGGCTATGCAGAAAGGTCCAGCGTTTACTGTAAATCGGATGCATGGGGAGTACTGACAGCGTCACCTGTGCTTGCTCGGCTACATCGGCAAGTTGCCTCAGTCCATCCACCACGAGACGCTGGCTGTGATTGGTGGTATGGCCATTGGTCGCCCCACCGACGATGATCAAAGTCTTCGCTCCGACCAGCCGCGCCTGATCGATGGCCAGACAACCATCTTCGATGGCCTCGAGATAACTCAGGCCACACCCTCCGGTGAAGCCCCCCGCGAACGAAAGAGACGAAACCGGCAAGCGGGCTCGTGCCAGCGCCTCGGCAGCTCGTTCTTCGCCAAATTGTGACAGCTTCGGACGCCACAGACCAATTGCATCAAATCCCGCTTGTTTAAGTTGTCCCACTTCGTCTGCCAGCGACCACCTGAGCGTCGTCAACTGGTTGAGTGACAACTTCAGCGGTGCAACAGAAATCTGCGCAGTGGGCTTATGGCTTAAAAAGCCAGCTGTTTCGAGGTTCAAAGCGGTGCCTTGAATACTTATTTTGGAGATCGGTTTGCTCACTCTTGGGTCTCTCAAGAGTCCGGGTCAACGAGGATGCAGGAAGGGTCCTCGCGTGGATGATGGCCTGATGACGAGTCATCAAACCTCACGGGGCAGAATTGTGCCCAAGTACGTACCAATTGCCAAGTGCAAGTGGCGAGTTTTATTCAGATTAGAAAATCCTTCTCAGTTCAACGAGTGCAACTCGCTTGACAGGGTCATTCCGAAAAGTCGCCGCTGCTGTGGAAATCGGACCGAAAGGCCGAAGGGTTTTTGCCGGATCCCTGTGGTATTCCCTCAGGTTGTACCTCTCTTGGGGAATTCATCGATCGCATTGGTACGAGCAAGGCCTGTGGAACGACACCCAGCACCAGGGTCATCATGGCGGCGATCAGTCCTGCAATCAATGGCCCCTGTGCCCCACGGGCTTTCGATCGTGCCAGCGGCGATTCCAGAAACATTTCGCGCGCAAGCCGAATGCTGGCCATCGCCATGAAAGTGGTGGCGATCATTCCTATCAGCACCGCAAAACGAATCCCATTTTGGGGAGTCGAGATGCTTGATGTCGATTTGATGTGCACATGATAACTCGACAGGATCATCAGCCATCGCCCCCAAAAGCCCGCAGTCCAGGGGAGGCCAATCGAACTTGCCAGTGAAAACAGTAACGCCACCGCGGCCCAGGGGGCAACCTGTCCGAGCCCCTTCAGCTCTTCCAGAAATTGGATATCTCGCCCACTCCTCGCTAGATGGCCGAGAATCCCTAAAGCGCCAATCAGTGCCAGCAGGCTGGCAAATTGTGAGAACACGATCAGGGAAAGTGTTTCCGTCTGTCCCGGTAATGCACCCCAGCGGAACGCCGGTGATTCCAGTTCCATCGCCAAGGGCATAAAGCCGACACACAACCAGGAACCGTGCAGCAGCAGCAAGGCCGTCAGCCAGCGGGGAATTGCCGGCAAACCCGGCGAAAAGCCTCGGACGACCAGGATGATGGTCAGCAGAAATGAGGCCAGGCTGACCACCATCAAGACCACAACCAGTTGCTGTCCCAGCCCCGCAAATTCCTGACCAATCAACCTTACCAGTGCAATCGAACCTGCCAGATGACCCGCGAGCAGAGCGAATCCTGTCGAGAGCACCGATCGGCGTTGCGGGTCAAATCCCGTTCCCAGCGAAAACGGAACGAGGCTCATCCGCCCCAGCAAACTCAGAATGATCAGTCCCGCCGCAAGCAGCAGCCAATGCGAGGGATCCAACGCCATTCTCTCGGCATCTGCCGGATGATAGGCATCGACGAGCACTCGTTGAATCGCATCATACTGCGTTGTCTGGACCACGGCCGTGAACAGAGCCATCCCAAACCACATCCAGCCTGATGCCAGCCAATGCAGCCATGCAGGGGACCGTTCCCTGCGCAGCGTCTCGTGCGTGACCAGCGTCTCGTCCATGGCCAGCGTCTCGTCGATGGCATCAGACGCCCCCCGCTGAGCCGTGACCGAGTCCCGTGGACATTGCCACAGTCCTCGAGTCGCCAGGCTGACGATTTCCAGTGACATTCCCAGTGCAAGAAAATCATGGGCCTGAGCCACCAGCATCAGTCCCCCGACAATAAACAAGCGAAAGCCACACGGATTCAGGGGTTGATGCTGATCTGGCGCAGCATCAAAAAACAGTCCGACCGCACCGAGACCAAATAGCAGCACCAGCCACTGTTCCGCGGCGGCCAGCAGATCGTTGGTCCAGGGGGACCGAGTCATGATCGCCGGATCGACGGGCAGGACTTGAATGGGATCCCCCCACAAGCTACAGGCCGTTGCCAGCAGCGCCAGCAGCGGATACCAGCCGGTCATGGCAGAAAACCGTCCCGGCGACAAACGTCCCAGCACCATGGCGAGCCCTCCGGCAGCGAGTAAAATGGTCGGAGGGAGTGGAAGCGGCATAGAGTCCTGTCTCGTGCAAAGGACAAGTGACGTTAAGGAAAGCAATCCGTAGGGGTTTCAAAAAACAGTCTCCTCTTGAACGGCCTTGCGAGCAAGTCCGCCCGAGAAGGATTTGTGATTTGCAGACCCAACCGTTCCAGGCAAAAAACTCTTGTCCGCAGGATTGTGCTTCTTTCTTGCACGGGCAATCATCATGGGCACAGTCATCACCCCCCTTGAAAAATCCGTCTGGGAAATCTTCGTCATGAGCACCGCATCCTCGACCTCTTCTCTTCGTGCTGGCATGGTCGGCATGGGGATGATCTTTGACGAAACGTATCGTCCCTTTTTCGAGCAAACCCAGCGGGACGGTTTGTATGACCATCGATTCGGAGTTGTCCAGGTGCCACTGGTTGCCGTGGCATCCCGGACGGGCCAGCGGGCCGAAGCTTATCGCCAGCGGGCGGGATCCGGCATCCACCCCTTCGCCAGTTTTTCCGGAGAGAACTCGGTCGAATCCCTGATCGCGGCCGGCGTTGATTTTGCCTGTGTCGCCACACCGGACAACCGTCATTTCGAGGCCGCAAAACGCTTGCTTGAGGCGGGGATTCATGTCCTGATCGAGAAGCCCTCGGTCTTGAATTTGGCCGAACTGGAAGAATTGACGGCGCTGGCACGACGGAAAGGGCTGCTCGCAAAAGTCGTCTACCACAAACTGCTGGATCCCGATCACAAGAAGCTGCGAACGTTCGTCGCCGATAATGTGCTGCGACACGTCAACAACGGATACTGCTCGCTGCTCGAACCAAAACAGATTTCCGGCAGTCAGTTTGCCGAATGGATCACCGGCCGCAACCCTGGGACTTATGTGGCGGTCCACTACGTGAAACTGATCGACTTTACGTTTGGAGGGCGACTAAAAACCATTACCGCCACGGGTCAGCGGGGGATTGTCGGTCCTCAACAAGGTCCAACCTGGGACAGCACGCAGCTCCGGATGATCTACGAATACAATGACGGGCGCGAGGCCGCATTCGACATCCACACCTCATGGGTGACACCAGACAATTTCCCCGGTTATGTCGAGCAAGAGGTGCAGTTCCGATTTGATAACGGCGTCTGGAATGGGCATTCTCGCAAACGGGGGGTGGAATGTACGATTGAAGGGGAGACGCCCCTCATCCGAAAAACCACGATCAACAATCACTACAACGGCACGTTCCTCGAACCGTGGGGTGAGCGATCTCAGCGGGGATACGGAATTGAAGTCCTCGATCGCTTCTGTCGGGAACTGGCCTATGTCAAATTTGGCGGACTGCCGAGTGATCAGCCGCAGCGATACGCGCAGATGCAGCAACTCGCTTACAACGATCTGGCCGCCGACTGGCAGACGGTCGCGACAGTTCAGGGGTTAGAGGCGATTCTGGAACGGCAGGCGGCGGGTGAGCCTGACTGTGT
>CAMBQP010000066.1 GCA_945869955.1 Schlesneria paludicola DSM 18645 | reverse complement strand
TCCGCACCGTTCGCCTCGCCTTAAAGAGCTTGTTGTTGCACAAATTGCGGTCGGGGTTGACGATGCTGGGGATCGTCATTGGGGTCTTTTCTGTCATCGCGATGATTGCGATCGGTGAAGGGGCGAGTGCCCAAGCCCAACAGCAGGTCCTTGCGCTCGGTGCAACAAACATTATCATCATCACCGTCAAACCCCCTGCAGATACGCAATCCTCGGGTGGTGGTGGTGGCGGTCGTGGTCGGTTCAGCGTCCCTCAATATGGCTTGCTTCGTTCCGATTACGATTTACTGACGAAGACGCTGCCAACCATTACCGGGGCCGTCCGGATGCGTGAAGTAATCAGTGAATCACGCTATTTGCAGAGAACTCTGAATATCCGATTGGTCGGCAGTACGACCGAATACCAGGATATGAACCACTTGCAGGTACTGCGTGGACGATTCCTCAGCGATGAAGATGAAGTGGAAGTCGCGAACGTGGCGGTTCTGGGAGCCGAAACCGCGTCCTCATTATTTCCCTTTGAAGATCCGCTGGGGCAATCGATCCTGGTCCGGAATGCCCGCTACCTGATTGTCGGAGTCATGCGATCCCGCTCGTCTTCCGCGGCGATCGGTGGCAGTCTGTCAGGCCAGGAATACAACAAGGATGTCTATATTCCGCTCAGCACGTTTCGCAGCCGCATCGGGGACATGATCTTCACTCGTATGAGCGGTACATTCTCGGCCGAACAGGTCGAATTGAACCAGATTACGCTGAAAGTGAAAAACCGGGAAGATGTGGTTCCGACCTCGGAAGTGGTGAAAGAATCGCTGAAAAGATCGCATGCCGGGAAGTCCGATTACGATGTGATCGTACCACTGGAGCTGTTGCGGCAGGCGGATCAAATTCGTCTGATCTTTAATATCGTACTTGGTTTGATTGCGGCCCTCAGCCTGGTGGTCGGCGGGATCGGCATTATGAATATCATGCTGGCAACCGTGACCGAGCGAACGCGCGAAATCGGTATCCGGCGGGCCCTTGGTGCCCGACAGCGCGATATCATCAACCAGTTCCTGACGGAAACCATCGTCCTTTCCGGGGCGGGTGGGATTATCGGTATTCTCATGGGGCTGGCGACACCGCTGGCCTTTTTGGGGATCAAGCACGTGGTGTATAACTATGTGCTGGATCGCTCGTCCGGTGAATCGCAAATGGCAAAGATCTTTGTAGAAATGGTGCCACGCGTGAATTTCTGGAGCCTGCCGATTGCGTTTGGCATTTCCGTCACGATTGGAATTATCTTCGGGATCTATCCCGCTCGATCCGCCGCGCGGATGGACCCGATCGAAGCCCTGCGACATGAATAAGCCGGATCACCATCAATCCGGATTACCAGGAATGGAACCACGGATCTCTGTATTTCACGTGAGTATCTCACCAGAGTATCTCACCAGAAATGACCCTCGGCCCTCGACCCTCAAAGCTCGAAAGTGGATTGCCTCATGACTCCCCCTGCATTTGTTCGCCTGCATGCTGATGACAACATTGCTGTTGCCGCTCGATCTGTTCCGCTGGGCAGCCCGATCACGCTCCCTGGCCTGAGCGACTTGTTTGCACGCGAAGCGATCGACATGGGCCATAAAATTGCGATCAAGTCGATTGCACAGGGACAGCCCATCAAGAAGTTCGGGCAAACGATTGGCTTTGCCTCACAACCAATTTCCCAGGGAACCTGGGTGCATGTTCATAATGTCACCGCAGGTGAGCTCAGTCTGGATTACGCCTTTTGTTCCGAAATCCCACCGGAACCGACGCCGATTCATGGACGGACATTTCAGGGATATCGTCGTCAGAACGGCAAAATCGGCACCCGAAACTACATCGGGATCGTCTCGACCGTGAATTGTTCGGCGACCACCTCAAAATATGCAGCACAAAAATTTGATCAGCAGATCCTGGCCGATTTCCCCCACGTCGACGGCATCGTTCCGCTGGTCCATCGTGGCGGTTGTGCCATCCAGTATGGCGGGGATGATCATCAGCAGTTGACCCGCACGCTGGCCAACGTCGCTCGTCATCCCAACATTGGGGCCTATATCGTGATTGGACTCGGGTGCGAGACGGCCCAAGCTTCCTTCCTGATGGAAAACGGCGGCCTGTTGCAATTGGGAAATTCGCCATCCCCCAATCAACCGCTGGTGATGAATATTCAGGATCAGGGAGGGGTCGCCAAAACCGTTAAACGGGCTGTGGCACAAATTCACGAAATGCTGCCGGAAATCAATCGGGCCCGCCGGGAAGCGATTCCTGTTTCAGAACTGATGCTTGGCCTGGAATGT
The DNA here is from genome assembly GCA_945869955.1 of Schlesneria paludicola DSM 18645. GTDB lineage: Bacteria > Planctomycetota > Planctomycetia > Planctomycetales > Planctomycetaceae > Schlesneria > Schlesneria paludicola_B. Next base: position 25,306 of record CAMBQP010000066.1, on the reverse strand, counting down.
GGCGGCAGCGATGGAAACAGCGGGACAACCGCCAATCCCGCGCTGGGCTACTGCAGTGACATGTTGGTCGCCCACGGCGGAACCTCGGTGCTGAGCGAAACACCGGAAATCTATGGAGGTGAACACCTGCTCACACGCCGTGCGGTGACCCGCGAAGTGGGTGAAGCACTGCTCGAACGAATTCGCTGGTGGATTGAATACACCGCCAAATTTGGCCAGCGGATCGACATCAATCCCTCGGTCGGAAACAAAAAAGGGGGCTTGACCACGATCTATGAAAAATCGCTGGGGGCCATTGCCAAAGGGGGAACCTCGGCCCTTCGCGGAGTATATCAATACGGCGAACTGATCGACAAGAAGGGGTTCGTCATCATGGATACCCCCGGTTATGATCCCGCCTCGGTCACCGGATTGGTAGCCGGGGGAGCTCACGTGGTCTGCTTTACCACCGGTCGCGGCAGTTGTTTTGGTTGCAAGCCGGTGCCGACCATTAAAATTGCCACCAACACCCCCATGTATGATCGCATGATCGATGACATGGATATCAACGCCGGCAAGATTCTCGACGGTGTCTCGTTGGAAGAGGTGGGCCGGGAAATCTTCGAAGAGGTCGTTGCCGTCGCCAGTGGCAAGAAAACCAAGAGCGAAGAACAGGGAATCGGCGACGAAGAATTCCTCCCCTGGACCTACGGACCCACCACCTGAGAATCAGCCTGAAGGGGGTGTTGACACCGGGAAAACAGGCTTGGGAAACCCGTCCAACTCAGGATTGTGATTAGTCAGACATGCCACTGCTTGCCCGTCCTCGGGCAAGCAGTGCTCTTTGTTCGTCACTGGGGACACTCGTCACCGGGGTCACTGCTCAAATCTTCCCTCGCGACTTGCGAAAAACAACGAGCACTGCGTGTTCGCAGAATTCGACGCTGTGCTACGAGAGACGGTGGCACGAACGGTGGCACGAACGGTGGCACGAAAAGATCATTACAGCCCCCATGAATTGTCAGGCAAATTCCAGCGGGCTGAACCCTGGTCCCAGCACGGGTTCGGCAGGGATTTCTAACCAGCGTAGCAAGCTGGCGTAAACCGAGCGGAAGTCGGTGCTGTAAGTCAGGTCGCCATCATCCAGATTCGTGAGGCTGGGATGAGTCCCAAACAGCCCTGCTTTTCCGGGCGTTCCTGCATTTTCAGAGATCCCTGCATTCCCGGGGATCATCGTAAAGAGCATCGAAGCCGCACCGTGGTCTGTCCCCAGGCTTCCATTTTCGGAGACACGTCGACCGAATTCAGAGAAGGTCGAGAGCATCACTCGCTGGCTCGCTCCATGGCCAGCCAAGTCCTGCTCGAACGCCCGAATCGCTCCCCCCAGTTCGCCCAACAGCGCGGCGTGTCCCCCTTCTTGCTGGGCATGCGTGTCGAAGCCGTCCAGGCTGACAAAGTACATCCGCGCGGGAAGTTCGGCCACAATCATCTGAGCGATCAACTTCAGGCGACTGGCTAAACCGGTATCAGGATACTCGGCAGCAGGCTGATATTTTGTACTCAGGCTTTTCAAGCGGTCAGCGTTACGGAAGGCGGTCGCCGTCGCTCGACGCAAAAAATCGAGCTCACCTCCCGAGGCAGAATCTTGGGAAGAGAGATCGACCATCCGATCGAGCGTTTCCCGTTTCAATTTCCGCAGCGATTCCGGGCCTTTCCCGTCGACCAGTTGAAAGTCTTCGAGACGCCGCAATGTCGGAACACTGATCCGACCGCTGACGAATGCCAAGGGCAATTTGTCAGTCCCCAGCGTCAGCCCCTCGGCCTTCGCCGGTTCACGATCGAGTTGCCACTCGAGCCCCCGACCAAGCCAGCCATCACGCGGGTTTTCGTTCTGCGGCTGTGCCGATTGCCAGATATCCATCGAGCGAAAATGGGATCGATCAGGCGTCGGATAACCAACCCCCTGAACAATCGCCAGCTTTCCCTCGTCGTAAAGCTCTCGTAGACCGTTTAATCGCGGGTGGAGTCCGAGACGATCGTTGATCCGCAGCACTTGATTTTTGGGAATCGCAATTCCGGGACGAGCTCGATAATAGGCGTCGTCTCCATGGGGAATCAGGGTGTTTAACCCATCATTTCCCCCGGCCAACTGGATCATCACCAGCACGCGCCCGTCGGCTGAGGTTGATGCTGAGTTTTCGGCCGCGCGGGCCAGAAATCGGGGGGGAGTCACACCGAGTGAAACCAGGCTGGCCATACCAACTTGCTGGAGAAAATCGCGTCGCGTCGAGGAAAACGCCATGATCGATTCCTAAAGTTGGAACTGAGGGCCCCCCGGGCATTCCAGGGGGCCAGTTAACACAGGTCACGAGATCGGTTCAGGGGCCAATACAGAATTCATGTTAGAACCAAGTCAGAGCCCCGAAGAGTCCGAACAAACGATCCGTAAACCCTCACCCGATGTGACTTGCTCACCCGATGTTACTTGTGCTCGGAAACTTCTGCAGGGGTCGCGGGTTTAGGGCTATGAGGAGTTGCGTGCGGTGTGTAGTAGGCAACTGTCACAATGCAGAGGCCCATTCCGATGATCCCCAGCCAAAGTCGAGGATCTGCCTGGGTTTTTGTTGTCATGACAGCGATGATCGCGCTGACGGAAACAGCGGTCCCGAACACGATCGGCATGACCACCTGTGGCATGGCCATTCCACCATTGTACATCGCCAGCGTCAAAGCAAGTGCACCCCAAGCCCCGAGCGTTCCGGCTGCAAAACCCCAAGTGATGCCGTTACGAGAAAAGCTAAAGCTGTCCCCTTTGACAACCATTCCCACCAATCCGCCGATGACACCCCACAACAGGTAAGCGACACCAATCATGACGTAGGGTTTGAACGGACTTTTCTCGAACGTACGTGCTTGACCCAGTACCGGGCCATAAGCACCCCAGCACAAACCTGTTAAAAGGGCAAACACCACGGGCAGAATGGTTTTCATCTTGATTCGGTCTCGATGACTCGGGGAACATTCATAATCGACTCGGCGGAATTTTAGCTGACAACCTGACAACCTGCCATTCTGCACGTCGACAAATTGTTCTTTCACGCAATTCGAGGCAACGGCAGCGAGTCGACCAATTCCCAGAGAACGGAATTCTGGCGAATTTGCCCCGCGCAGCGGTCAGAACCGCATCCGGAACATTGCGTTCGACTTGATCGAGAGAATATCATAAAGTCGTAGTCGATCTGTTCGTGAACACATTGCTTTGGGAAGAGCATCCAACATGCCGACCGTAACATTTGTGAATGAGAAGAAATCGATCGAAGTTCCCGCCGGGGCGAACTTGCGCCATGAAGCGATGAAGGCTGGGGTGCAACTCTACCCAACTCCACATAACTATGTGAATTGCATGGGGTTCGGACTCTGCACCAGCTGCAAGGTGATGGTCAAGAAGGGTCTGGAAAATTGCTCGAAACAAGGGGTCTTCGAGAAAGTCTCGATGACCGCTCACCCGCTGACCTTCTTCGCCCGCCTGGGGAACGAAAACAATCTGCGGCTCGCCTGCCAGATGTCGGTCAACGGTGATATCGAGGTGCAGACCAAGCCGCCGATGAACTGGCACGGCGAAAATTACTGGAGCTAACCTTCTGCACGGGATGTGGCTGCAGGGGATGTCGCTGGCGCATGATCCAACAGATTAACATGCGTCGCCTGGTTGGGATCGGTTTGGGGGAAGTCGCTGCGGAAGTGGGTGCCGCGACTTTCCTGACGATTCATCGCCGCCGTAATCATCAATCGAGCCACCAGCAGCAGGTTTTGCAGTTCCCATCCCTTGGTGATCGCGAATTCTTGTGGCCCGACGTACCGATCCCAGAATTCGATCTGATGCATCGCCGATTCCAGGTCCACTGCATTCCGTTCAATCCCCACCTTCCGCCACATCTCGCTGTTGAGTGAATTCAGCAGGTCATCCAGCTTGAGGTTCGAGCTTTCTGGTGCTTCGTTAGGTGCAACAAAACGACTCTCGGTCGCCAGTTCGTTCATGGCATCCGACCGCAGCGAAAGAGCTGTAAACTGGTCCATCTCGCCACAAGCGGCCATTGACGCGTTTCTTCCGGTCCGCAGCCCGTAGACTAAACCTTCCAGCAGACTGTTGCTCGCCAGCCGATTCGCTCCGTGCAACCCACTAGAGGTGACTTCCCCCGCAGCCCAGAGTCGTGGCAGTGTCGTTCGCGCTTCGGAGTCAACCGTCACACCACCAATCATATAGTGGGCTCCCGGTCGCACGGGGATCAAATCACGCAGCAGATCCAGACCGAACTGCGCACAGACCTGCCGAATGTGCGGAAACCGCTCCATAATCAGCGACGGAGGCAAATGCGTCAGGTCGAGATAGACGCAGTGATGCCGCGTCTTTTCCATCTGACGCGTGATCGAACGGCTGACGATATCCCGTGGAGCCAATTCCGCTGCCGAATCATAGTCAGGCATAAAGCGGTGCCCCTGACAATCCCGCAGCAATCCTCCTTCTCCCCGTGCCGCCTCGGAAATCAGATGCCGGGAGGATCCGGCAATGTACAGGACGGTGGGATGGAACTGCATAAATTCCATATCACGCAATTCACAACCCGCTCGAAATGCCATGGCATGCCCGTCGGCGGTGGCGATTTCGGGATTCGTGGTTTCGCGATAGAGCCTGCCAGCCCCCCCCGTGGCGAGAATCGTTTGCTTGGCCCTGACAAAAGTCTTGCCATGACTCGCATTCCAGACGAGAGCTCCACGACATTCCCCCTCGTGCGTCAGCAGATCGAGCGTAAAGGTGTTTTCCCAAATATCAATCTGCGGCACACTGCGTACCCGCTCGATCAAGGCCCGCATCACCTCTTTTCCTGTGGCATCCCCCAGGGCATGAACCACACGGCGATGACTGTGCCCCCCTTCCTGAGTCAGCGCGATTTCACCATCGGTCTGATCAAATAACGCCCCCATCTGCATCAGTTCACTGATTCGCTGCGGGGCTTCTTTGACGACCGTTTCGACAATCGCCCGATTGCAAAGCCCTTTCCCTGCCGCCATCGTATCGGCGACATGGTTGGCGAAGTTGTCCACAGGGTCGAAGACTCCCGCGATTCCCCCCTGAGCGTAGGCACTGTTCGATTCTTTCAAGCGGTCTTTTGTCGCCAGTACGACATTCAGGTGGGGATCGATCGCCAGGGCCGCACGAATCCCCGTAATCCCGGCACCGATAATCAGGACATCGGTGAAAAGATGGGGAACTCGCTTGGGGTTTGAGCTCACCAGATACCGTCGTTTGGGCGTTACGATCAAAGGGGACATATTTTTCTCGGTGGCAAAAACAGAACGCATCCGCCGGTTTCAATGGAAGTTTCAGATCGTGATCGACGCGGCAACCTCGCAAAGTTCGGTGGAAAAGTATTGGCGATCAACTGGCCAGAGTCCAACGAATCTTGCCTGCAAACAGACGGCAAATCGGCGAAAGTTCGTTCGAATCGCTTTCCTGCAAAATCATTCTAGTTTCCATCGACAAAAATCGTTTTGGTCTCCGCATCCAAACGAACCGAAGTCCCCTCAAAATGTTGTTTCAATACGGTGAGCAGGCTTGGGAGATCGGTGATCGGAACAAACCGACATCGGGTTTTTCCATCATTGGGGATGAACTCATAATCGGTATTGGCGGCAGAGTCACCCAGCGATTCAAAGACCGCTGTTTTCAGACGGGTGAGTTCCCCGTCCGTCAGTTCTCGATTGATGATCAGGTGGACGGCATTCCCTTGACGGGGGGTCGTGGCGGCATCTTGCATGGCCTGTTGGGCCATCTGGGCACCAAACGCCACGGTAAAGACCAGTGGCACCGCTGCGGCGCTGAATTCGTCTTTGGTTTTCGCCCCTTGCAATTGATCGAGCATTCCGGCGATGGATGACATCTGCCGCAGCGCTTCGGGTTTGAGGATAGCCAGTTGCGAGGGGAGTTCCGCCAGACGTGCTTTTGCGTCTGCCATCGCAACGGGCCACCCGGTCGCGATCGACTGAGGGAGCCATTTTCCTTCGACCCGGACGAATTCCACTTGCTTCGGCGCGGCATTCTTCGCATCCCGATACGACAACGTTGCCTGCTCGTCGGTGGCCTGCACCGTGGTTACCTCGATATCGGCAAACGAGGGGAGTTGCATTCCCGCCAGCAGGCGACTTCCTGCTGCGAGGAGTTGCCTGGTATTGGCTCGCTTCAGTTGTTTCAGGTCGGCAATGTCACTGGTCGCCGCGTCACGGAGTCCGTTGGTAATCCCCTCCCAAAAAGGTTTGATCGCGTCGATCTGTGGCAGTTTTTTCACTCCATCCAGGCTGAGAATCAGTTCCTTTTTGGATTTCAGCAGGTTGGCCGATTTGTTCAGCAACTGAAACAATTCGGACCAGAGCTCGGGATCCATCTTATCGGCAAAGGTTTGTAGCAGTTGCTCAACTTCGGCCTGATGGGAGGGAGGAAGAAAATCAAAAACCGCTTCGAGCCGACCTTCCTGAAAGGCGACCAGAACCTGTTGAAAGGTGGACTCGGCAGTCCCGTTGGTGGCGGTCGGGACCAGCGCGACTGCCAGAGAATTTTCGGTTGATTCCGCCGGGATGGCCGAGGACTCGACGGGGCCTGCACCTGTTTTCGGAGCAGCGGTCGATTCCGCAGGTCCCGGCGGAGTCTGAGTCTTCGCGGACCCACACCCCGTCAGCAACAGACCCAGCAACATCCCCAGTCCCAGCACCCAGAATGATTGATACCGTTTGCGCCACATGTTCATCGTCCCCCTGGCAAAAGAAATCACGCCCGAGATTCCCCTGGAAAATCAAACCGATCGTATGATCGTAAGGATGATAGCGATTTCACCAAGAAAATCGCATTCGATGGCAGAATCTCTGCATCCCATTTCGGATCATCACCCGATTGATGCGGCGTTGGATCGCGGGTAACCGTTCACCGTTCGGGGACTGGCTCATTTTTCCCGCAACAAAGTGAAGATCCGCCAAATCGCTCAAACCATTCACTCATCGTTTTGCCGGGAAAACTGTCCCTGTCGCCTTACTTCGCTGTGAACGGTTACGATCGCGGAAAGCTCCTCGTCAGTTTGAGGTGAATGCATTCCGGATGGAATGGAGTTCCCATTCATTCGGTTTCATTCTGTTCTTCCGGATCCCCTGCCGAATTCATTCCGCACCGAACAGATGAACCGCCACCGCCGAGTCACCTCGGTATCATCTCAAGTCGACACAACATCAGGACGAGACCTCAGAATCACGTGGAAATGATTCGACATGAAGGCAAATCCCCGCACGTTGAGCCCCAAGGCCCCGGCCAATCGCTGTCACTGATTTTCAATCATGACTTTGCGATGCTCGTAATTCTTACCACTCAGAGGGGCGTCACCCAGCAGATCATAGCGATGAACCACACGATTCATCACATGTACAACCACAACCTCATCAGGCGCAAAGACTCCCGCTCGAGCCATCCTCGCCATTATTCCACTCCAAATCAAAATGGATCAAAATCAACGATTCAGACAGTTTGAACAAAATCGCAACGCTTTTTCAAGCCAGCCCAGTGTCCCAATTGCCATCCGAAAATCGACCGGTACTCGCCACCTACTGATGCTGGGGGCATAATTCCCTACCACAGTCCGGGAATTCAGAAAAATAGTTTCAACCTGCTTTTCAGCAATGACTTGTGACGAAAAGTGCGAGCTTGAAATCCCCTCCAAACACAGCGTTTTCGCCATTTTGTGTCGTGGGTTTACCAACATACTGTAGAGCGATCATCGTGATTGCTCGCCAATGACTCATCGATGAAAGGCGGAATCATGTCGAGACGTACCGAAACTGGCTTCCCCAAACCAAAAGAAGTGGAAGATCAGTTGGTGATCCTTATTTACCAGAATGGGGGAAGCATCCAAACGTCCAGTTACGACTGGAACGTTTACGATGAAATGGCGGATCGATGCCGGTTGTCCCAGTGGGCACGAACTCGACGGACTTCGGGCGATCCGAGACCAGCTTGGCGAGCATACGTCGGATACCGCCGAAAGACGTTGCTGCTGAAACGATTTTTAGATCACAGCCGCGATGGCATTTGGGCGTTGAATGAGGCGGGGAGAGCCAGAGCAGAGCGACTTTTGGGACTTTGAAGAACGAAGCCAAAAAAGCTCGTGAATCATCATCACGAGCTTTTACTTTGCTAGAGTGCGAAACTCACCGGACAATAAACGGGGTCAGGGTGCGCCAGTGAAAGCCGGAGGAAGGGACCGAATAGAAGTTTCGTACGAGGTAAGATTTAGCCAATCGCCTTGGCCCCGAGTGATGCGTCTGTATGGGCAACCATCCAGTCGCAGCGTTCACAGGGGAAAGTCCGGGCTGTGTATTGAGCTCCGAAAACATTCCTTTGAGGTGGCCGACCTTGTCCAGTCACGGGGAAGGGAACGCGGATGATGAACGTCAAAGGCGAGTCCGATGTCAGCCCCACGGAGTCGAAGACTACACGCACGGACCGGAAAGGAAACGGGGACGCAGTTCATTAAATTGACACACGCCAGGAGCACGACAATGATCAAACGTGTAATGACACCTCGGGTCAGTAATGGCCGTCCCTACCACGATCTCCGTCCGCGGTACCCGTCCCCGTTCCTTCCGGATCCCCTTTCTTCCACGACGCGGGATCCAGCAGAACCGAATGAATTTGAGCTCAATTTCGTCTGGAATGAACCGCGTAAACTCGAAACAATCCGTTTGCGATTGCGCAATTATTTGAGTGTCCCCTAAGTCATTTTCTTTCCTTACGTCATTTTCTCGAAAATCGAGTGATTTCTTGCCCCTTCAGATGTTTTTGCCCCCTCCTGCTCCGCCGTCATTAGCCTTAATTACTCGGCAAACCAAATTTATTTGAGTGTCCCCTAGGTCGTTTTCTGGAATTTCCGAAGTAATTTGTCAAATGAGCCACTGCGATCAGGGACGTGTTTTGGAAAGTTTGATTTGCTGACTCGATTTGGCGGAAATCAAAGCGATCCGATGAGGCCCTGTCGAGGATCCCTGGCCCCGAGACGTTTGAAGAAATCGGCTGAACGCCGATTCGCCTGCGCCGTTGGCTACGGGTCAAACAAAAGAACACCATCGCTGGCGGCATCAACAAAATCACTCCGTCGCGTCCCCAAAATTTCAATCCCGGTGCGTGACTCTTGACGACTTGACATCTGATTGACATTGGAAAAATTCTATTGTCTGCGATGGTTCAGGTAAACCGGTCCGCGAGTCTTGGCATGACAATTCGCGCCCGTTACGTTATTCCTTGATCAGGATTCCTCATGAAAAACCGTGTGGAGAAATTTCCCACACCAAAATCTGCTGAGAAGAAACACCATGACATTCCGTTCGATTCCTTTTCCAGCGATCTGTTTCCTTGGCCGTGCGCTGGTCATTCGCTGTATTCCGCCGCGGCAATGTGGTGTTCTCGTTCTGGCTCTCTGCGGGGTGCTCGGTCTGGGGACCGATTCACGGCTATCGGCACAGTCGCTGGAGGAATCGTTGCTTCAACAGGCACCGCGAGACCTGATCACGCTGGCAAAGACCGAGGGGGACGCCACGCGGGGGGCGATCCTGTTTTTTCAACCTCATATGGCCTGTTCGAAATGCCATTCCGTCGGTAACGATATCCCGTCGGCACTCGGCCCCGACCTCGCAAAATTGGGCAAAGAGGTGACGGATGAGCATTTGATTGAGTCGGTGCTGCTCCCCTCCAAGGTGATTCGAAAAGGTTTCGAATCGGTGACACTGCTACGGAATGACGGAACAACTCGCTCGGGAATTCTCGTCGAACGAACTGCCGATCAGATCACCATTCGCGATCTGGCCCGCAGCGGAGAACAGGCGAAAATTCCCCTCGTCGAGATTGACGAAGTCAAAATGAACGTGCTGTCGATCATGCCTGCGGCTCAGGTCAACCAATTGACCAGTCGTCAGCAGTTTCTCGACCTGATTCGTTATCTGATGGAAATTCGGGATGGGGGTGTGGCTCGAGCGCATGGGCTGCAACCCTCCCCTGCTCTGCTCACTTATACGTTGCCGGAATATGAAGCCAATCTGGATCATGCGGGGTTAATCCGAGATTGGAATGACGATTCGTTGAAGCGGGGTGAAGCGATCTATCGTCGTGTCTGCATGAACTGTCATGGGACGCGGGAGCAGCCTGGGTCGCTCCCCACCTCGTTACGATTTGCGGAAGGAAAATTCAAGAATGGGAGCGAGCCATGGGCCATGTACCAGACGTTGACACGCGGGTTCGGACTGATGGCCGCTCAGACCTGGATGGTCCCCTCACAAAAATATGATGTCATTCATTATCTGCGCGAAACCTATTTGAAGCCGCATAATCCGACCCAATATGCGTCGATCGACGCGGCCTACCTCGCCCGATTGCCTCGGGGCGAGTCTCGTGGTCCTGAACCGAGTAAGATCGAACCTTGGAGTGCCATGGATTATGGTCCGACTTTGACGCACACGTACGAAGTTCCAGGGGATTCGCTGAATCTCGCTTATAAGGGGATCGCGATTCGACTCGATTCCGGTGCTGGGGGGATTTCACGGGGTCGCAACTGGACGATTTTTGACACCGACACCCTGCGGGTGGCTGCAGTCTGGTCGGCTAACGACAAAGCCCAGGGGGCCGACAAGTTTATTGACTGGCGTGGGATTCAAATGAACGGTGAGCACCAGGTTCACCCGCGAATTACCGGTGATGTGGCGTATGCGAATGCGAATGGTCCTGGCTGGGGGAATCCACAGACGGGTGATTTTGTGGATGATCAGAGAACCGAAGGTCGAGATGGTCGACGTTATGGGCCGCTTCCGCGTCACTGGGGACAGTTTCATGGGCTGTATCACCATAATCAGGAGGCGATCCTTTCTTATCGGATTGGTACGACCGAGATTCTCGAGTCTCCCCGATTTGTGGCTCGTGAAGACCTGCCGGATGCGCCCCTGTTTTTGCGAACATTCCATATCGGGCCGCGTGATCGAGAATTGGTGTTGCAGGTGGCGGATGGCCCAAAGCCTGATGCGACAGCCGAATTTCTGGCAGATCGTCACGGCGCCGTGGTGACATTTCCGGCTGCAGCGAAGGGGGTCAAGGGGGCCGAACGGGCTGGGAAGCAGCCGCTGGTTTTCGACGGTCAAACGCATTTGCAGATCCGTAATCCCCAAGCGTTCGAGATGACGACCCAGGATCTGACGATTACCGCTCGCTTTAAGACGAAGGGGGGCGGGACGTTGTTCTCGCTGGCGAACGAGGGTTCGCAATGGTCACCAAACGGACAGACGCTGTTTATCCGCGATGGACACCTTGGCTTTGATATCGGCTGGGTGGGGGCTCTCGTCTCGAAGGGGAAGGTCAACGATGGTCAGTGGCATACGGTGGCGGCAACATGGCAAAAATCGACTGGGCGTCTCAGCCTGTACATTGATGGTCGACTTGATCAGGAAGGAAATCTGGCTTCCAAGGGAAAACTCGACAAACCGGTAGCGCGGATTGGATTTACCACCACCGATTTTCCGCAGCCGGAATCCTTCTTTCGCGGTGAACTGGACGAGGTTCGGTTTTATCAGCGGCGGTTATTGGTGGATGAACTGAAAGCAGGGGCTGTGCCCCCTGCCGAGGACAAATCGCTGGTCGGTCGCTGGTTGCTGGGAAAAACCGAAGGGAACGTGATTGCTGACACCACGGCCCATGAGCACGACGCGGATGTCAGGCAAGGCAAAGTCGATTCGTCAGCAACTCCCCATTCGCTGGCGTATGGTCTGGCAGCAGAAACTCTGCCGGGGGTCTGGATCGTGAAACAGGGGCGTTTATGCCTGACGATCCCGGCCGGACCCGAGCCGCTGAAATTTAGTCTCTGGGCTGCATCCATGCCGCCGCAGGTTGAGGGGGTCGGCGAGGCGAATGCGGTGGCCCCACGCTTGCAGGACCGCTGGAATCCGGTCGTACCCGAATCCCAGCGAGACCTGTTGCCGTTGACGAAGGGGGGGCCGCCACGTTGGCCTCAACGACTGGAAACACAAGCGGTGATTGGTGCGGACAATGGTCCGTTTGCGGTCGATTTTCTCTCGGCACCCGAATCAAATCCATGGCTGGCGCAGCTGCGGTTTACGGGACTCGATTTCTTCGCCGATGGGCGAATTGCACTCTGTTCCTGGGATGGGGATGTCTGGGTGGTGGAAATGCAGCCCCCTGCGGGATCGCCGGCGAGCAAACCCGTTTCGGCTCCCCAGGTGTTACGTTGGCAGCGAATTGCATCGGGATTGTTCCAGCCGTTGGGGTTAAAAATCGTGGAGGGGAAGATCCATGTCATTTGCCGTGATCAACTGGCGGTGCTCCACGACCTGAACGGTGACGGTGAAACGGATTTCTATGAATGTTTGAACAACGATCATCAGGTGACCGAGCATTTTCATGAATTTGCGATGGGACTGCAGACCGATGCCGAGGGGAATTTTTATTATGCGAAATCGGGGCGGCACGCCTTGCCGGCGGTCGTTCCGCATCACGGGACATTGTTACGGGTCCGCAAAGATGGATCACAGACGGATATTCTTGCGACCGGTTTTCGAGCGGCGAATGGTGTCTGCCTGAATCCAGACGGTTCGTTTGTGGTGACCGACCAGGAAGGATTCTGGAACCCCAAGAATCGAATCAACTGGGTGACACTCAATCCCACGGGTAAACCGAAATTTTACGGCAATATGTTTGGCTATCATGACGTGACTGATGCTTCGGACGAGGCGATGGAACCGCCGCTCTGCTGGATCACCAACGCATTTGATCGCTCGCCAGCCGAACTCTTGTGGGTCGAGAGTGATGGTTGGGGACCGCTGCGGGGGTCACTGCTGAATCTCTCGTATGGATACGGAAAAGTCTTCCTGGTCCCTCACGAGAAGGTTGATGGGCTCATGCAAGGGGGGATGATTGAGTTGCCGATCCCGATTTTTCCGACCGGAGTGATGCGGGGACGCTTTCATCCCGCAGACGGTCAGCTTTATTTGTGTGGGATGTTTGCCTGGGCGGGAAACGCCAGCCATCCGGGCGGTTTCTACCGGATTCGGGCCACCGGGCAGCCGATCTTGTTACCGGTCGGCTTAAGTGCCCGGAAATCGGGTCTGACGCTGACGTTTACCGATCCGCTGGACCCTGCTTCGCTGGATCTGGAGAACGTTCACGTGAAGACGTGGGGATTAAAACGCTCGGCAAATTATGGGTCGAATCATTTCGATGAAAAAATGCTTTCGGTCCAGCGAACTCTGCTTTCTGCGGATGGAAAACAGCTGTCACTGGAGATCGCCGACATCAAACCAACGTGGTGTATGGAAATTGAGTATTCATTTCGGTCTCGTGACGGGAAGCGGGTGACGGGGAAAATCCATAACACCATCCACAGATTGAACCCGTAAACCTCGCAGCCATGAGGAACCGATTTTGGGATTCCACCACCAACCCAGTCCGCGGGGTACAAAGATTGTCTATTTTACCCCGCAGTAAACACGGCGACTTCGGATCCCTGATCCGTTCACTTTGTCGGCCATGACGATCGGACTGCGTGGTCTGATCTGACGACCCAGTCGCGACTGGCTTCGTGTTCCCCTTCCCACTTCAGCATACGCGCAAATTCGTGGAATACGGCAGTCAATTCGTGAATCACACCCTGATCAAAGAAGAGAAAGATTATGAACCACGAATCAAACGAATCACGCGAATAGGAAGAGAGGAATGATCAAGATTCAGAGAACTGTGCTCTGAAAACTGAAAACTGAAAACTGAAAACTGTCTTACTTCAACTTTCGCACAAACGAAGTCGGTGACTGTCGGTTTTGTTCGGGGATTACGGCGGGATATCCATACCAGATCAGCCCGACAACGCGTTCTTGAGCGGGGTCGATACCGAGCAGTTCGTGGAACTGGGGATCGCGGGTGACATCACCTGTGGACCATTTGGTGCCGATTTTTTTGGACCAGAGGGCCAGCAGCAGATTTTGAATGAAACAGCAGGAGGCTGCGTAATCTTCTTCTTGGCGGAACGAATCCGCCGATCGAAGAGAAGTGACAACCAGCCAGCCAGGAATGGTGGACCAGGTTAGGCGTTTTTTTTCGGCTTCGGCGAAGCCTTTTGTTTTAGCGATGAGGTGCGAGTTCAATTCCACCACGGCAGCGGCGGTTTCGGGGCCCAGCCAAACGATCCGCCAAGGTTCCGTTTTTTTATGGTTCGGTGCCCACGAGGCCCATTCGATCGCCGCTTCAATTTCGCTGGCGGGGGGGAGATCCGGCAGAAACGAGCCGATGGTGCGACGGCCCCGGATCACCTGTTCGATACTCGATTCCATGATTTTCTTCCATTGGTGATGAGTTTACACGTTGGCAACCGGATGACAGCGAACAACTCAAACGATCAAGACCGTTGATCATCGCTGTGATCATCGCTGTGATCATCGCGGGATTGCGGTGAAAATGGGGATCAGTCGCAGCGGCCGTTCTTAGCCGCGGCGAATGGCTTCCATCGGTGACATTCGTAGAGCCCAGATCGCTGGGTAAATGCCGCCAATCATCCCTAATACCCAACTGAAGGCGAGGCTAAACAGCAGCAGCGCGGGGCTGGCGAACAGATGCAGCTTGGTCGGATAAATGGCATTCATCACTTGCACTGCGACCCAGCCAGCCATGCATCCCAGGATACCACCTCCCAGGCCGAGTAGAGCACTTTCCCAGGTGACCAGCTTCATGACATCCCAAGCGGACCAGCCATTCGCCTTGAGAACTCCAAATTCAATCAACCGCTCCGCGACACTCATCAGCATCGTATTGAGGATGCTCAACAGTGCGATGACGACACCGATCCCGGTCATCAGATAAAGAAACACGTCGAGGTCGGAACTCAATTCCGCAATTTTATCTCCCCAGTCCGCTGCCGAACGAACTTCAATCGCCTCTTCGACGGCGGCGGGATCTGCCTCAGAAGAGCCTGATTTTTCTGCGGTTTGAGTGGCGGGGGGGGCGGCCCCGGCATTGCCCTGCAGCAGTCTTGCCGCCGCATTGAGCATGTTAATGGCCCCTGCTTCGGGAAATGCAACCAGGACATTCGACTGCCACTCGTCGGCGCGCCGACCACGGAAATGGCTGGTGATGTTGGCGGCGAGTTCCTTGTTGGAAATCGTGTCGTCTGGCTCGATGTAAATGGAGGAAACCAGTTTCTCATCGAACTTGCAGATTTTGCGAACGCTGTCACTGTCGAGCAGAATGGCCACATCGAGCAGCAGTGACCCGCAGTGGTAGATGCCAATAATGGTCAGGTCATAACCATCGACACGTAACGGATCCCCCACCTTTTTCTGAAAGGCTTCGGCAATTGTGCGGCTGACGACGCAGTTCATCGTGCCAAGATCCTGTTTTGTCAGGAACCGACCTGCGACCAGGTCATCACGATAAACCGCTTGCTTCAGTTTTAAGGTCGAAAGAATCTCGGTACCGAAGAGAAATCGGGGAGGGCTGAATGTTGGTTTCCCTTCGACGAGCTGCGCCCGGCCCCAGACCTCGGGTCTTACCGTACGGACTCCTGGGATGGTGGCCATTTCTGCGGACCAGGCAACGGGTAACCGCGAAAACAAGGGGATCGGAGCCCCCGGTTGCATGGCTGCAAGCCCCGGAATTTTGTTGAACGTTTTACCGACGGTATCGTCGATTCCCGAGGCGATGGAAAAGAGTCCCACCATCCCCGCAATCGCAACGGTCAACCCCAGCAGCGCAAGTAATGATCGGACTGGCCGACTGAGCAGATTTCGAAAAGCGAAACGAAACATCGAACGGAGTGCTTTCCAAAGAGAAATGAATGGCAGTCACAGGATCCGCCGCGAAGGAAATTTTAAACTCGCTGCAATACGTAAACGATATCTTCCGTGTCATTCGTTAAGTCAATCGGCCAGTTGATGTCGTAGCGAAAGTCGTACATTTCGACCACACGCAGTCGGGGCTCACTGGCAATTAACGAAAACATCTGTTCAACGTTGTAAGTTCGGAACACCGTTTCATCGGTGATCCGAAACTGTTTGGTGGGAGTATAGACATCATAGGTCACTCCGATCCGTTCTTCCCGTTTTTTCAGATCGGTGCCGATCGACCAGAGATTCGAGACCACGGACAAGTTACCCCGCGTTGCAGACCAGGATTCGGAGGTGCATTTGGGGGGCGTTTTCGGCGTGAGATGCAGCCCGAGGAAGAAGAGCCCCCCCTTGTTGAGCGAGTCGGCAACGCAGCGAAAATGGGCTTCGGCGGTTTTCTCGGTCGGGAGATGCCGAAAGGTGTTGATCATGTTGAAGACGGCATCGACCTTCTTTTTCACCGTAAAGTCGGCCATGTCCCCGACAAAGGTGGATTCAGGGAGCCCCGCCCGTTTCAGCCGAGCGTTGCAATACGCGATGGCCTTTTCGTTCAAGTCATTTCCGGCGATTTCGTAGCCCGATTTGGCAAATTGCACCACGAGTCGCCCAGTCCCGCAGGCCGGTTCGAACAGGCGTTTGACGGGGCGTTTCGAGTATTTCTTGAAGCAACTCTGGAGAAAATGGCATTCCGCCGCCCAGTCGGAACCAAAGATCAAGTCATAGTATTTCGGGTAGTCATAGAGGTGGCCGGCGATCGTATCCATGAAAGGGAGAAGTCTCCAAAATCACTCACAAGGGGCGTATCCATCGCAACCACTCGGCGATGCGTGTGATCGGTAGTGTAGCGAAACCGTGGAAACACTTCTAACGAGCCGGAATGAAAACCTTTTCCTGCGGGGCTTGGATTTCAATCCGCTTCAACCCCGATTTTGTGTGCTGCCCCTGCGATTTCCTGGACGTATCTGGGGACCGCGTATCCTGGCAAACGCTTTTGCAGCTGTTTGATCAGTTCGCATCCTTTGGCGGTATTCACTTCAAAGTGAGCGGCACCGTCGACGCGATCCAATTGATGCAGGTAATAGGGGATCACACCGGTATCGATCAGCCTTTCACTGAGGTTTTCGAGCGTCTCGACACAATCATTGATCCCGCGCAGCAGCACGGTCTGATTCAGAGTCGTGATCCCGGCGCGAACGAGTTTCCGCAAGGCTTCGTCACAGTCATTGACGATTTCCTGGGGGTGGTTGGCATGTACCACCATGATGGGGGTGAGTCGGGTGGCGGTTAAGAGTTCCAACAGCGGAGCGGTAATGCGATCGGGCAATACGATCGGTAAGCGAGAATGAATGCGCAGGCGCTTTACGTGGGGGATTTCGGCCAGACGCTCGATCAACGCCTTGAGACGTCCGTCCGTCAGCATCAACGGATCGCCGCCACTGAGCAGCACCTCATGGATGGACTGATCCGCTTGCAGGAGATCCCAGGCCGGTTTCCAATCGTCCAGTCGCCGTGGTTCGGACTCGTAAGGGTAATGGCGTCGGAAGCAGTAACGGCAATGGACAGCGCAGCTTCCGGTGACAATCAGTAAGGCTCGCCCATGATATTTGTGCAATAGTCCCGGTGCTCGACGACTCGAACAATCGCCAACGGCATCCGTCGTGAACCCCTCTTTTGCAGCAAGCTCGTGCTGGATTGGCAACACTTGCCTCAAAAGTGGATCGTTGGGGTCTCCCACCTGCATCCGAGCGACAAAACTGAGTGGCACACGCAGAGTAAACAACTGTGCTGCTGCGCGAGCGGGGGGCAAATATTCGGGAGGAAGTCCCAATTTGGCCAACAGAATCTCGGGATCCCGAATCGATTCGGCGAGGGAATCGTGCCAGGTCCGCGGACTGAGCGGACGGTTATTTGACAGCAAATCATCGAACGACGACAAAACAGTCAACAATTCGCACCTTTTTTGCTGGGATTTCACGGCAAAGCGAAATCACTCTGGCTTGGAACGCGAGTCTGAAGTAGAGACGCATCGAGCTCGGCTTATCAATGTTCGTTTCCACGGCAACACGGGAGATTTCAAGTCATTGTTAAGCCAGGCAGTTCTCCGTACGGCAGTTCTCCGTATGGCAGTTCACAGTATCGCAGCTGCTTGTTATACTGCAACACTCGGAGATGGCAGACTGCTGATTCTCGTTTCCTGTTTTTTGTCTGTGTGAAGAAAAGTCCAATGGCGCAGCTCAATACGAGCGATTTTCGTAGGGGATCCAAGATCATTCTGGATGGCGAGCCGTACGACATGGTCGAAGTGAATTTTGTCAAACCGGGAAAAGGGCAAGCCCTTTACAAATGTCGCCTCCGAAATCTGATCAAGGGGACCTGGCTGGACCGCACATACAAAAGTGGAGACAGTCTTGAGGCAGCTGAGATTCGAGAGGGTGATGGCCAGTTTTTGTATAAGGATTCGAGTGGTCTGGTCTTTATGGATCAGGTCAGTTTTGATCAGTACACCATTCCCCTGGACGTGGCAGCCGATCAAGCCAAGTTCCTACAGGATGGGGCGATTTGTGCCATTCTGTACTGGGGTGAACAACCGATCGGTTTTACGGCCCCTGATAAGGCGGTAATGAAGGTGACCTACACCGAAGACGTGGTGCGGGGGAATACGTCTTCGAATCTGACCAAGCCCGCGACGCTGGAAAATGGCGAAACCGTTCAGGTTCCGGCGTTTGTCAACACCGGAGATGTCATTCGCATCAATGCGCAAACGGGTGAATACTTGGAACGGGTGCGAGGTTAAGCCGTCATGACAATCAATCACAATGGTAAGCTGTTTATTGAAACCGTTGGCTGCCAGATGAACATGCTGGATAGCGAACTGGTCGTCGGAGCCTTGCGCAAAGAAGGCTACGAACTGACTTCGGACATCCGCGAGGCGGATACGATTCTGTTCAACACCTGCAGCGTCCGCGAGCATGCCGAACATAAGATCTATTCGGCCCTGGGGCGGTTAAAATACAGCAAACAGACCCGCCCGAGCCAGGTCATTGGTGTGCTGGGCTGCATGGCACAAAAGGATCAGGAACTGGTTTTTCAGCGTGCTCCACACGTCGACATGGTGGTCGGAACCGGACAATTGGCAGAAGTTCCGAAGTTGATCCAGGCGGCTCGTGAGCGTCGTGAACGGTCGCTGGCGGTCAGTCTGGATCGGAAAGAGGGGACTCGTTTAGAAGTGAGTGATAGCTTTCAGAGCTATGATCCGCTCCGCGAACCCGAAATGCGGCCCTCACCCCATCAGGCCTTCGTTCGCATCATGATTGGCTGTGATAAGTTCTGCACCTACTGCGTTGTACCGATGACGCGTGGTCCCGAACAAAGTCGTCCACCACGGGATATTCTGCACGAAGTCCGAGTGCTGGCGGATCAAGGTGTGAAAGAAGTCACACTTTTGGGCCAGACCGTTAACAGTTACAAAGTGAATCAAGACGGCAGGCAGTTTCGCCTCTCCGATTTGCTGGAATCGATCCACGATGTTGAGGGGATCTTACGACTGAAGTTCGTCACCAATTTTCCTAAAGATATGACCGACGATTTGCTGCAGGCGGTTCGAGACTTGCCAAAGTGTGCCCAGTACCTGCATGTTCCCGCCCAATCCGGTTGTAACGAGATGCTCAAGCGGATGAAACGGGGTTACACGATCGAAGACTATCGGGAAATGTTTGGGCGCATCCGACAGACACTGCCCAACGCTTCGGTCTCGAGTGACTTTATCGTGGGGTTCTGCGGCGAAACCGAAGAGGCTCATCAAAAGAGCCTGGATGTGATCCGCGAATGCCGTTTCAAAAACAGTTTCATCTTCAAATACAGTCCCCGTCCAGGAACCAAGGCGTATGATCTGCTGATCGACGACATTCCCGAAAGCGTGAAAAAATCACGAAACCAAGACATGCTGACGCTGCAAAATCAAATCAGCGCTGAAGACAACGCAGGGTTCATCGGTCGCGAAGTCGAGGTGCTCGTCGAAGGCCCGAGCAAATCCGAAGTGAAACGCGGCGATTCGAGTTCAGCAACCGGCCCCGTGCAACTGACCGGCCGCACGACGTGCGACCGGATCGTTGTGTTCAATGGAAATCCGCGACTCGCCGGCTCGCTCACCACGGTCAGTGTCGAAGATTGCACGCCGACGACACTGATTGGAAGCATTGTCACACAACAGGTTCAGCACGGTTCGTCGCCGCTGCTGCCGATCCTGATGTGATTCGATTTGGATATCGCCGGATCCGGTTATCTGGATCCGGTTATCTGGATTCAATCATTCCGTCCAGTTATTGATATCGTCGCCAGCCCCTTCTTCATTTTGTTTGTTGGGGCCTGATGACCAGATCGCTGGCTTGTCAATTGCGGACTTGCTGTTGGGGTATTGATAATTGAGAGGTTGATTCCAGGCATCCTTTGGAACCTTTTCGGCGAAGGGGGCCATGGGCTTGCCGTCGGCACTTTGGCCGGGATTGAGCATTAAATTCACATCAGCGGGATAGTCTCCGTCGTGGGCAACAGCATACTGTTTGGCAATCTGCTCAAAACCCGAAATGTTGACTTTGGTTTGCCGAACCAGTGCCACCTTTTGCTGGCCAATCAAGTTAGGGATCACCATCGCGGCGATGACTCCCAGAATTGCGAGAACCAGCAGAACTTCGGTCAGGGTAAACCCGTGGCGACGGGGGATTGCAGTGGTCAAATTGGAGCGTTTCATCGTTTCTTTCATTCGAAAAAGAGAGGCCGTGAGGTAATCGTTGTCAGGTTGTCAGGAGTCACAACACCTCATTTTAACTAACCGATTCCACTGTGGGAACTGATATTTATCGGCGGGAACTGATGTTTATCGGCGGAAATCCTGTCCTGAACACGCTTGCATCCTGATGCGTGCTGAATTCCGGTTGTTCGTGTTCTCGTGTGACTGTCGCGGTTTACCGTCCCAAGGACAAAACGGCGGAAAACCATCGAGACAAACGGACCCTCAGACGAAGTTTGCACTTCACGCTGTGAACATGCAATGTGAGTCTGCACTGGTTCAGATCGATTTCAGGTTTTCTTGGGCTACGGCAGGCATTTATCGGCTCGCGATCAAAATGGGTCAGTTCAGGGGACTTTCGCCGCGCCGACCATCGGATTTCGCTTCGGCACAAGAAATTGCCGCGTCCAGCGGCTTTGTTCTGTGGCTGGCGTGCATCAAACGAGGGAAATTCCCGAAAATAGCCCTGAGCTCACCGCGAAATCACCATTCACCGCGAAATTACAGGGGCGATGATGCGAGAGGTCAGTCGTTGATTCACCTGCAATCCGTTTTTGGCGACGACCGCATTCTTGGGAAAGTCGATTGTCAGAGGTTCACCGGTATTCGGATTCGACTCGTAAAACGGGGCTCCGGTACTCGCAACCGTGATGCGAATCCGGTGACCCGCGTTGAAAATCTGGCTCAGCCAGCCGACGTCAAACCGAATATTGGCGGCTTTACCGGGCGTCAACAACAGCTCACGGTCATACCCTTCGCGATAACGGGCTCGTCGCACATAGTCCATGATCAGAATCGACCGACCGTCGGGATAGACATCGCTGACGCGAACAATGACATCGGTGTCTTTGGCGTCCGAGGTGATCCACAAGTCGGCCTGAACTTTTCCGGTCCATTCGACAGGTTGAGTCAGCACCTCGGTGGTGAACGTCAGGACATTGGGTTGTTTTTCGAATTCTCTCGCGTCTTTTGCTCCGGGAAAAGCAATGGTCGGAATGACCGCTGGGTGATGGGGGTCTGCGAGCCAGTTGACAATGGAATCGGTGGATTGAGGGATGGTATTGCCGAGCTTTCCACCTTCCTCAGGATAATAGAATGTGGGTATTGCGGCGATCGGCCAATCGGTGGCGGTCCGCCATTCATTGCCGGGAGCTTTCTCTTCGCCCACGGCCCCCATTACGTAATAGCGAATTGTTGGTTCGGTGGTGACACCGTTATTGATCCCTTTGAGGTAGTGATCAAACCAGCGGATCATGTGTGCATCCATGGGAAATTTGGCATTTTCCGGATAGGTCAAATCACCCGACTTGTTGGTTTCCTTGAAGCGACTGTGCAACCAGGGACCGAGCAGCAGTTGTTGCGTTCCGCGTGACTGCGGCCCCCCGCGATGCTGCCGTCCCACATAGCTATCCACGGAACCCACGCACATGAAATCGTACCAGCTCCCCACGGTGAAACAGGGGACATTCATCTGATCGAAAAAACGGGTGCAATCCTCGTCAGCCCAATAGCTGTCGTAGGTGGGGTGAGTAAACCATTCGGCGAGCAGTTCCCGGTTATGTTCGGGAACGCGGGCAGCTTTATCGAGTGTCTTGAAGCGTTCTGGCCGGGTGATTCCGCCAATCCGATACCCTTCATGAAACAGGCTCAGTCCCGTATCGATCATGTACTGAGCGGTCAAATGGGGGGGCCGGGTCACCGCCAAAAAGTTTTGTGCGAATCCCGCTTGGGAACTGCCGAACGTCCCAACCTTCCCGGTCGACCAGGTTTGCGTTCCCAGCCATTCGACCAGATCGTATCCATCTTTACGCTCACCCCAGCCCAGCGACCGGTAACCACGCCAGTCCCCTTCTGATTTCTGTGAGCCGCGAAAATTGGCCAGAACGGTGACGTATCCCCCGGTTTTTGCCAATTGAGCAAAATACTGCCGGGTTCCGGGATCATTCGCATTGGCGTATCGCTGTTCGAGCAGTACCGGCCACGGTCCATCACCCGGTGGCGTGTAAACATAGGCGGAAAGTCGCACGCCATCCCGCATCGGAATCATTTCGTGCGTTTCGCTGACCCCACCGAGATCCGGGGCGTCGGCAGCAGGAAGCAACCGCGAGCTTCCGGCAAGACTCAAACACAGCAGTATCAACAGCTTTAATCTGTTCATGTCGCAGGACTCCGCTCGCAAGTGGGGTGGTAAGTTGTGTTTTGGGTTGTTCGCCCGTTATCTTCACTGCTGTCATCAAAATATGCTACTACGCGTAGCATTGAAAACTTCATTCCGCCATGTTTCCACAGGATCTCCTCGAAATGCACTCTGTGAATCTCCTCGAAATGCACTCTGTGAGCTCAAGGATTCGATGTCTGATTCTCATGTTGTTGCTGGCCACCGGCTGTCAAAACAAAGCGGCAGTTCGGTCAGCGGACACCAGTGAAGACGGGGGGACTGCCCTTCCCGCCGCGAATGGAAACCGCACAAAAAAGAGTCTGGTTCCGGTCAAACGGGATGTCAAAACGATCGAGGGGAATTGGGTCGTGGTGGTAACGAATCAGCGCACCGACGATTACCACTGGATCATCAAGTTCGTGAAATCCCCGGAAGGAAAGTATACCGCGGAGTTTTTGGATACCACCCGTGATACAAATGAAGAGGAAAAACCGAAGATCGTTTCTGCCGAAATTGAAGGGGACGCGATTCGATTGAATTTCGCCAACGCAAAAGGGGAGTTTAATTTTATCGGCTCATTCCAGCAGGGTTTTATTCGGGGAACGATTCGATCGAGCCCGAAAGACCTTTTCTTGACGCGACTTCTTCCAACTGACGCGTCGTCGCTGGAACCATTTGACCCCGCAGGGCTTCCCCCGGCTGCCGATATCTTTAAAGCGTTGATGGAAAACAAGGAACTCAAGCCGGAAGACATTCTGAATGCCGCCATGGAATGCCGAACCAGTCCCATCGCTCAGGACCTGTTCGCCATGTTAATCGCGGGGATCTCGCAGACGGACTTTGATGAGTCAAAGGTCCGGGAAGTTATCGACAGTTATCTTGCCGCCGCAGGGCAGTGGGGTGACCGTTGGCAAGCACGTGCCGAAATGAATATCGCCGTGAATTTAATCAACGTGAAAAAATTGAGCCGGATGGCGATACCGCTGCTCAATTCGGCAGAAGCGAAAATGGGTGAAGACCCTGCGTCCATCGCAGAGGGATTTGCCAATTATCGCGACGCAGCCAGAATTCAGATCCTCATTGAGGATCTGGCATCATCTTCGCTGATCGCCCCCCAGCGCGAAACGGCGGTCACGGAATTGACCGGGCTTTTGCAAAAACAGCGATATAACCCAGAAATTTTGGTGTCACTGGCGACCGAAGCAGAAAAAACGGGGCAGAACGATCAGGCGATGGAGTATCTTTCTGAGGTCGTCGCGTTGCCGATGCTGGAATTGGTGGTTGTCAGCAAACGTGCGGGACAGCCTCCCGCTGGCGAAATCCCTTCCGAAACGCTCAAAAAATTATTTACGCAGAAAAACGGCAGTGACGAAGGCTATGCCGCGTTTGTCGACGCGGTTTATCAGCAGAAAATCAATGAATTTCTCAGTGAAGCCCAGCGGCTCATGCCTGCCGTCCCCACAGCGGTTGAGGGTCACCGAACGGTCCTCGTCGAATTATTCACTGGCATGCAGTCGCCCCCTTGCGTTCCGGCGGATCTCGCTCTGACAGGGATCGGAAAGACTTATTCCACGAATGATGTGATCGTGATTCGGCATCATCAGCACATCCCGGGGCCTGATGGCCTGGTCAATCAAGAATCGGAAGAACGAGGTGCTTTTTATGAGGTGAGCTCGACCCCCACGATTCTGGTGGATGGGATGATGATTGACCCTCGATTCTACTCGGGACAGGTGCAAATGATCCGTCCCACCTATTCCATTCTGCGGCAGGTGATCGACCCGATGCTCGCGGAAACCACGGAAATTAAACTGGAAATGTCTGCTGAGGTCAAAGACGGGCAACTGGAGGTTTCGGTTGTCGCGACAGGCGTTTCCGATGAATTGCTTCCTTCATGTCGCCTGCGAATGGCGGTCGTGGAAAACGAAGTGCGAACCATTATTCCCAATGCATCCAATGGCGTTCGCAATCATGAATATCTGGTGCGCGAGATGCTCGGGGATGCAAAGGGAATTCCTCCCAAAAAAGGGGAGTTGAAGTATTCGATCACGATGCCGATTTCGGATGTCGAACAGCACGTCGTGGATTACATTAAACGATTTGAAACCGGTCGTCGGATCGAGTTTCCGCCCGAAATGAAACCGTCCATTCAAGGCCCCTTATCGTTGGTCGCCTGGGTGCAGAACGACAAAATTGAGCCCGAGCTCAAGTCCAAGCGAATCTTGCAGGCAAAGCGGATTCCGATCAGCGGATATCGTGAATCTGAGGCAAAAGTCGATTCGGACCGCACCGAAACGGCCCCTGTCAAACCGGAAGTCCCGCCCGTCGTTCCCGCCACACCGGTCGATCCCGCCGCACCGGTCAAACCGACTGCATTGCCCGAAACCGATGCGACACCAGCCCCTCCCGCGTTACCCGAGTGA
>CAMBQP010000065.1 GCA_945869955.1 Schlesneria paludicola DSM 18645 | reverse complement strand
AACCAGGTGTCCCGTCTCGGCAGCCATGAGCGCCGTCTCGATGGTTTCGAGGTTTCTCATCTCACCAATCACGATGACGTCGGGGTCCTGTCGCAGCACATGCACCAGCGCGGTTCGAAACGAATGAACGTCCGTCATCACCTCTTGCTGCACCACAATGCTGCGTTGATTTTCATGAACATACTCGATCGGATCCTCGATCGTGACGATCTTCGTCCGACGATGCTGATTGATAAAATCGACCATGTAATTCAGGGTGGTTGTCTTTCCCATTCCGGTCGGCCCCGTCACCAGAATCAAACCGCTCGAAAATCGAGTCAATTCTTCAAGGATTGGCGGCAACCGCAGTTCTTCTCGTGATCGAACCGAGGTTTCACACAGGCGAATCGCCATTTCGGGACAACCCGAATGGAAGTAAACGCTGATTCGAAAGCGGCCGATTTCGGGCCAATGCTTGGAAAAGCACAATTGCCAATCCCGCTCCAGATTTTCACGCAATGAATCGGTAAGCAGCCCGTAAACGATCGATTTCAGCTGTTCCGCATCCAGGACCTCTCCCTCAATCGGACGGATTTCTCCATTAATACGAAACACCGGAGCCACATTCATGATCAGATGAATATCGCTGGCATGGAACCGCCGGGCGGCCTTCAAAATTTTGTCAATTGACCAGGCCATCATCGATTCCCCAATACGCGTCGCCAGATCCGGCCCAATGACCAGCCTCCGGTGCTCAGCTCACGCAAGCTTTGTTCCGCCTCGGCATGCGTGGGACATAACTCGAGGCACCGCTGCAAACTTTTCCTGGCGAGCACCTCGAGCCCGAGTTCCCGTTCGGTCTGGCCCTGGATATACCACGGGAAATAGCGATCCGGAGCCAATTCCACCGCTCGACGAACTCGCCCCAGTCCCTTGCTAGGTAAGCCGAGGTACAGGTAAACCTGAGCGATTTCCAAGGGAACCAACCAGTCCTTGTCGTTTTCAACCGCTTTATCAAAACAGTGCTGATCTGTACTTTGCCGGGTCGCGGCCATCAGTTCACCACGGACCAGCCAGCGGTAGGCGGATTGACCCGCCGCCTTGAGTGACGAATCAGAGAGTCCCATCGCCTGCGACGTTTGACCGCTGCGATACATTCCTTGAGCCCGTCCCGCCAGCAGGTCACCGTTCCCCGGAAAAAGTTCCAGAGCTTTACGACTCCACAATTCCGCCTCGTTGGCCTCATCGAGCACCACCAGCATCTGTACCTGCCCCAGCCAGCCCAGAACGAGTGACTTATCGTCTTCGAGTGCCCGCGAGTAGAGCCGCAAGGCATTCTCGTAATTTCCGCACCGTCGTTCTTCCACAGCCTGACCGAGCCACGAAATCGGCTCGCGCCCCAGCCGACTCGACTGCGTTGACTCGTGCTGCGGCCGAGATCCCGACTGCAATTCCAGTTTGTCAAATCTTGCCATTTCCCCGTGCCTCACTCAGTCAACTTCATCAACTTGGTCAACACCACCCTCAATCCATGCGCGACGGCAGACACCTGCTCGCGAACCAGACTAGCGAACCCGCCCGATCCGATACCATGGCCAGGAACGCCAGTAAACACGACCGCGAATCTCGTGACGAGGGACCATACACAATTGAGTCCACGGAATATCGATTTGCTGCCCCCTGACGGGACCCATTCCCCCTTCCGTGCTGGGAAAAATCAAATAGCATCCGGACGGAACCACCATTTCGAGCGATGACGGGATGTTTTCAGGGGCGAGCGGTCGCCAGGGGGATGGTTGACCATCCACGGTCAGCTGACCTTCGCTCCACACAACCCGCTGGTTGGAACCCGCCAGAACCCGGTCCATGCGTTCACCCCGAAATAATAAAGCCACACCGGGCCGATTCACTCGCGTTTCGGGGATCTCATAGACCACCAAGTCTCCGATTTGGGGAACATGCGAACGATACGCCTGCCGATTTACCACCAGCACTTCACCCGCCTGCAGCGGTGCCCAATCCCGGACAATGACAAACGGTGAAACGTATGGGGTTCCCCAGGAAAAAAGCGGCATGTACAGACAAATGCCAAGTAACCCCAAGCCCAGAAAAAAACGAGATAACCGCCCCCCCCGAATTTCCGTACTCCGATGAGCAATGTCATAAACCGACGAAGCATGTAGGGTGAGTGCCGCCGCAATTAACAGTGAACTGTACACGGTTCCAATCAAAAGCAGCGCCGGCAGAATGCAGGCCAGAAAGGCACCAAACAGACACTTGCCAAAAAAGGGATTCCCGGAAACCTGCTGTGGCCATCCGGGTAAGATCAACCTGGAAAGGATATCCATTCCCGGCAGGTTCGCATGGGGTTCGAGGTGAATTCGATCCGCCACCGCAAACCAATTCACTTTGATCGAATTCCATTGACGGGCCAAAAACGTCTTCCGCCAGGTTTTCGCCCATTTGCTGGCCCGCGGCGGATGCACATTGATCACCGCTTGGGCGAGTGTCAACGACGATCCACAACGACCGCAATGGGTTGCTCCCGGCATGTTGTGGAACTGGCAGCTGTTGCACTGAGCCATTTGAGGAACTCACTTCATCACGATCGCTGGTTTCGGATGCTTTGCCGCAGATCGACCTGCTGATTCGCCTCGTAGTATTCGCTCGTCAGTTGCCGAGACTCTTCTCGACCGACAATTTGTGCGACCAACTCGGCCGCTTCAATGCACTTGGCCCCTTTGATCCCAATGGTACGTACCGTCACTTGTCCCATCGGGCTGATTTCGATTTCCAATTCTTCGGCCATGATCTCTCCTTCAAGATGATTTCGTTGATCCATGCACGCCGTCCCGACACGACAGCGAGCGATCTGGACGCGGCATTTCCACGACGACCAAATTTCCCGTTTTATCGCTGGTGGCGTGACCTCGTCCTTACCAATTCCGTACGCGAATTTTGACCGTCTTATCCGCCGTGACTTCTTCACTCACCACGGTCATATTTCGTTCGCCCAACTCACTTACCACACGGTGGTAAACGTATTGCTGTGTCACTCGACCAATCAGTTCTTCGCCGATTTGCTTGAGTTGCCCCTTGGAATACCCTTTTCCCTCAACGCAAACCTTCAATGCCCCCCGTTCGTCGCGGCAAAACAAGGCTCGCACCCCGTCCCGTTCGACGACCAGTTGTTCGCCCGAGCCCCCTGCAGACTCAAGAATTTCGCTCTCTTCCAGCTCGATCTCGGCGCGATTGGTCCCCCGTTCTGCGTTCTCGTGGTGCAGCGTTTCTTGAACCAGGCTAAACCCCACCGTGCCGATGGCCCCCATGACTGCTGCGGAAATCACCGACCAATTCGCGATCACTAGCGGTGCGATCACTAAAACGGTACTCATAAAACACCTCTCCTCTCCCTGTTTGTGGATTCCGTTCAATACAACTCATTTTTTTCAATACAGCTCAATTTTCCTGCGGGGATCTTCCGTCATTTTTGTCGTCGTACCCGATGCAGGACGTGCTCGACCTGCCGCCCAGTTGCGAAGTCGGTTGATTTCTTCGTGCATCGTCTTTGAAAGCGGTACCGTCTCGCCCAGGCTGGTTTTGACGATTTCCGTATCCAGCGGGACCTGCCGACTGAAGGAATCGAACATCGCCGAAGTAATCGCTTCTTCGATTTCAGCACCGCTGAAGCCATCGCTCAGTTTTGATAACTCAGCCAGATTGAAGTCACTCGATCGACGCCCGCGCCGTCTCAGGTGAATCTTGAAAATCTCTTGCCGCTCGTCATCCAGTGGCAGGTCCACAAAAAAGATCTCATCCAGTCGACCTTTTCTCAACAGTTCCGGCGGCAGGTTACTGATGTCGTTGGCCGTGGCAATGACGAACACCGGCGAAGTTTTTTCAGAAAGCCAGGTGAGCAATGTTCCAAACACGCGTGACGCCGTCCCTCCATCGCTTCCGCCCCCATTCGAAGTCCCTGCGAGGGCCTTATCGATTTCGTCGATCCACAAAATCGCCGGTGCAATGCTCTCGGCGGTGACAATCGCCTGGCGAATATTTTCTTCACTTGATCCGACCAGACTGCTGAACATGCGCCCCAGATCAAATCGGAGCAGCGGCAGTTTCCAAAGACCGGCGATTGCTTTGGCACAGAGACTTTTCCCGCAACCCTGAACCCCCAAAAGCAGCACCCCCTTGGGGGAGGGGAGTCCGAATTTCGCCGCACGATCCGAAAAGGCCACGGTTCGCTTCATCAACCACTCTTTGAGGTTCTTGAGGCCCGCGACCTGACTGATCTCTTCCGGTGCGTCGATATATTCCAGCAACCCGCTCTTTTTGATGATCTGCTGTTTTTCACTGAACACGATACTGATGTCGTCCGCATCGAGCTTTCCATCAATCACAAGCGTCTTAGCGAAGACGTTTTCCGCCTCTTTTAACGTCAATCCCCGTGCAGCGTTCAGCAATCGTTCGCGGGCTTCGCCATCCAGATTGATCTGGATTTGCGGATTATCTTTGACATCCTCGACAATTCGCAGCAGCAGTTGATTGAAGTCTTCAGGGCCCGGCAAGCCAAACTCAATCACCGTGATATCCTTCGCCAGTTCGGCCGCGATGTTCATGGTCGGCGAGACGATCACGATCGATTTGTAGGTATCGCGAACGTGATGTGCCACGTCACGCAATCGGCGAATCACCTGCATATTGCAGCGTTCCCCCGAAGTGAACAGATGAAAATCCTTGAACAGATAAATGGCCGGTTCCACCTGATCAATGACCGCATCGAGCGCGGCGATCGGATCGGTCGTATTCCCCGCAGTCGATTTCGAACGTTGCGGCTCGGCCCCGGATTTGACGATCCCCTGTGTCACCGTCCAGACCAATAGCTTTTTATTCCGCGCATCCGCAATTTTTTTCAAACAGCGCTCGACACGCTCTTCTTCCCAACTGACCACATAGATAATCGGGTAACGGGCCCGAATCAGGACTTCCAACTCTTCCTGGGGTGTCCGCCGATGCGCCACCGCTAGCGGCTTTGCGGCCAACGAACGGGGTGGCGTGGCGGGGGATTGCGGAGCTCGCCCCGCAGGCTGCAATGGTTGTTCGCTCATGTTGGCACCTGACTTTCATTCTGTTCCATGGCATTCTGTTCCATGGCATTCTGTTCCATGGCATTCTGTTCCATGGCATCGACTCGCGTTGCCGCTGATTGGATCGCCACAGATTGGGTTGCCGCAGCTTGGATCGAGAGATGACGGGCAAGCAGCGCACGGTCGCCAAGATTCAGCGTCCAAAGCAACTCGATGATTTCCCGTGACGCTCCGAACAGGCAAATTCGGCCATCGGGCAAAAACGAAATCTCGGTCATCGCCGTTTCATCGTCTGTCAATTGGTTGTTGGTCAAATCGTCGCCGGTCACGTGTTGTCCGAATTCAGTCGAGAACATTTAATCCCCTTTCGATTGCGTACTGCCGGGCACGCAGCCCCTCACCTCGCGGCAGAGGAACCGACAGCTCAGGCAGTCGACTCGCTTGCCAGCGCGGCAAATAGCCATCGCGCAGACTGAATTTGACCAAGGGTAACTCCTGTTGCAGCCAGGCAACAATCGGGCGAAAACAACATTCAAAATGACCCGGAAGCAGCAAATGCCGAATCATCAACTCGGATTCACGCGCCACTCGCTGCAAATTTCGCGTCACAATCCGCACGTAATCGGGAACTCGCGCAATCCGACTGGCACAATCGTCGTTTCCAAACTTGAAATCTGCAACATAAACCGCAACGACCTCGTGCAACAGATCGAAGGCCACGGGAGTTCCATAAAAATCGGATTTCCAGACAATCGGAGGCAAGTCCGGGAGATCCTCCATCGCGGCAAGAATCGCGGGAATATGGATCGTCGGTTCTCCCCCAACCCATTGCACGTTGCGAGCCCCTTGGGTACGCCCCCAGGCGACAGCCGCTGAAAAAAAATCCCGCGTTAACAGTCGACCACGAGCCGGGTCGAACGCATTCGCCTCGGCGATACAAAATGCGCACCGCAGGTCACATCCAGACAAATAAAACAAATGGGAAGGAACCAGTTCGGCCTCTTCGCCACATTCGACCCGATGTCGGAATACCCGTGCGTCCGGACCCGCCTTACAAGGCCCTCGCTCACCCGCTAACCGGTTCGCACCGCAGCGATGTTCACAAAGGTCACAGCCCTGCAATTGGGCGTGAGCCAAAGAGATTCTCGTGGAAGTTGGGGTGCCAAGCGACATGAAAACCCCCTGCAAAGTTTGCGAACGAGAATCGCATTAAAGACATTGCGTCTATAATAGCGTCGACCGAAGTCGAGTCAAGTCACAAAAACGGCGATACCTTTTCTCAGGCAATCGTGTTGCCGCCCGCAAACCCACGAACTGCGGCATCCTGCGAATCGTTTACACACCCTGATGAACTCGTTGCTGCAGATCCACCAGATCGATCATCGGACAACTCACTTTGCTGGTCATCGCTTCCAGCGAGGGGGGATCTTTAAACGCAGAACCGCTGATCACGCAGACCACGTTGGCTTCCGGGTCGATCAATCCCTGCTGCGCGGCTTGAAGAGCTCCCGCCACGGCTGTTGACGCCGCCGGTTCGGCAAACAGACCTTCTTCCCGCGACAGACGAGACTGCACCTCAAATACCCACTCATCCGTCACCACGTGGCCAGTCCCGCCACTTTCGCGACAGACGGCGATCACCTGATTTCCATCAATCACTTGCGGCACCTGCAGGCCGCTGATGCGGGTCGTGCATTCCACCGTCCGCCCAAACTCGGCCCCCTGCCTCAGCGGACTCGAGATTGTATCGTTCCCCTCGGGCTGAACACATTCCATTCGCGGCAGCCGCGCAATCCGCCCCCCCTGCAACAACTGCTGGAATCCTCGGGCGATCGCCACCACAAAACCTCCGCCACCCGCCATACAAAACAGATGGTCGATGGGAGCAGTCGACTGCTCAAACAATTCGTGCGAGATCCCACAAACCCCCGACATTCCGACCGGACTGTAGGCAAACGCACTGATCTGCATTTGTGCCTGCGGACGGGAACTCAGTGTTTTCAGGCAATCAATCACCCCTTCCGAGGTCTGGCTGTCGACACCGAATCCCCGAATCCGATACAGCCGGGCTCCGTAAGCGAGCATCTGACGAAGCTTCCCTTCAGGAGCCTTTTCGACAATCGCGATTTCGCAGGTAATCCCCGCCAATGCACAGTAGGCGGCCAAGGCCGCCCCCGTATTACCGCTGGAGGTCGCAATACACTCGGTCTTGCCGTTGGCAATCATGTCCGAAATGGCGGCACAGGCAAACCGATCCTTGTACGAACCGGTCGGATTGGTGAATTCAACCTTGAAGAACAAGTTCTTCAAGCCGACGCTGGGCCCCAACCGCCGCGATCGGATCAGCGGCGTCCCCCCTTCCCCCAATGTCAGCCGGGCATGAGACGGAATCGGATCAATCCAATCCGCATATTTCCAAAGTCCCTGATTCATGACAATCCACTTTCCGCCTCGTTCCGGTTCCCGTTCTGTTCCCGGTTTCGGTTCAGCTTATCCCGCTCCGGCCCGAATCGGCCCGATCCGATCCCGTGATGCTTCAGCAAAGGTTGTCCGGAACACTCGCTACCGGTGTCTGTCCCATCTCGGCCAGCTTCTGCCACAAATTGGCACTCGCCCTGATCCCCCGATGAAAATCTTGCATCGAAAAATGTTCGTTCGGACTGTGCAGATTGTCGGTATTCTGTCCCCAGCCCAGCAGCAAGGTGTCCAAACCGAGCACATCCTTGAAGGTCTGCACGACGGGAATCGAGCCCCCCTCGCGGATCAGCCGGACACGATCCACGCCCCACGCCTCACGAATCGCCGACGCAGCCGCTTCGATATAGGGACTGTTCGGATCAAAGACAAAGGCCGGACAACCATGAAAACTGGTAAACTCGAAGGCCAGCGATGCCGGACATTGTGATTTCAGATACTGATGCAAGGCCTCAGTCAACTTATGAGGATCCTGGCCGGGAACCAGCCGACAGGTGATTTTGACCGTCGCCTTCGACGGAACGATCGTTTTGGGACCGACACCGGTATAACCGCTGAACAGCCCATTCACTTCACACGTGGGACGAGCCCACCGGCGTTCCGTCGTCGAATAGCCGACTTCCCCCGCGACTTCCGCCACACCCAGTTCCGCTTTGAAAGCCGTCTCGTCAAACCCCAGATCCCGAAACTGCTGCCGTTCCATTTCGGATAACGGGATGACATCGTCATAAAAGCCGGGAATCTGAACCCGCCCCTGATCGTCATGCAGGGACGCAATCATTTTTGCGATTCCACTCGCCGGATTGGCGACGGAACCACCAAAGACACCCGAATGCAGATCTTTCTTCGGTCCCGTCAACGTGATCTCGACCGCCAGAATTCCCCGCAGACCGTACGTAATCGCCGGTTGGTTCGGAGCGTACTGGCTGGTATCGCTAACGACTGCGACATCGCAATTCAGTTGCTCCTTTCGGGCGGCCAAAAAATCATCCAGATTCCGACTGCCGACTTCCTCTTCCCCCTCAATCACATACTTCAAATTGACCGGCAGCTTGCCAATCGTTCGCAGCCAGGCTTCGGCCGATTTGATATGCGTAAAGACTTGCCCTTTGTCGTCGGTCGCTCCCCGTGCGTACAGGCAGCCATCGCGCAACGTCGGCTCGAACGGGGGAGTCGTCCAGAGATCGAGCGGATCGGCGGGTTGCACGTCGTAGTGTCCGTACACCATCACCGTTGGTACCCCAGGAGACTGCATCCATTCCGCATACACAATCGGATGCCCGGCGGTCGGAACGATCTCGGCCTTGAACCCCAGATTTGCAAACTGACGATAGACAAATTCGGCTCCCCGCTGCAGATGAGGCTTACAGGCGGGATCAGCACTCACCGTTGGAATGCGGAGAAAATCTTTGAGCTCTTCAACAAATCGATCGGCGTTCTGTTCGAGGTACTGGACGACTTGATCGTTCATAGGAAAGGTTCCATCCCTTTGAGGTTCAGGCAAGTGAGTTTCAGATAAGGTTCTCAAATCATTCGAGGATCCGATTGTCGGAATTATTCCCAAAAGAGTCGAATCGCTCGGCCCCGATTCGGCCCCGATTCCGCGTCGTTTTGCAGAGACAATCCGAACATCGCCTACCCCAGAAGATACCTCGATCACGCGTGACGAGGAAGGATAGAAGGCCAAGAATCGCTCATGCAATTCTCGCTTTGGATTGAACGACCCTGCCAACAGGCCATTCATGGCGGATAGCAAAGGGGTTTTTTGGTTCAACCACGAAACAGTCTCATAACGCGAACCAATAACGCGGAGAGGAACAGAAGAAATTTCAAGATACCGAATTTCGAATTCCGAATTCCGCAGTTGAGGGTTTGTCTTGATCAAATCGATCACACGAGCCACACCGCAGATTTTTCTGATTCTTCCCTCTGACCGCAATCGGATTTCTCTGATTCGTTGTATTTGTGCTATTCTTGGTGCCCGAGGCCAATCGGAAATTCTCTTCACCCACAAACCCCGTGCGTGGAGTCGATTCAATCGGAGACGGGATCCCCGACACCCCGGCAAGTTTGCTTGGATTGGATCCACCGATTTTCACCCCCATCCGCGGGATTTGTGGTGGAACCGGATTTTTGCAATTGTTTTCGCGTCAAGGTTTGTCCCCCGCTCGATTCATTCGATAGAATAACGATCTCGGGTGTGCTGCGACTGGGTAAAAACCGACTGGGTAAAAACGCGAATTTTCAAAAAAACAACGGTCTCATACGGTTCGGTTCCCCTCTATTCTTCAGCGAGTCTTTTCGACAGGAACAAGCGATCATGGATTTCCCGGTTTGTCCGTCATGTCGTCAGTCAGTCCTGGATGACGATGCCACGGACTGTCCCTTCTGTGGCGCGTCAATGAAGGCCAAGCCCGGCACCAAGCCAGCACCGACCGCCCCCAAAACGCCGGCGGTTGCGGCAAAACCGATGGGAGGCAAAGTCGTTCCCAACAAACCGACACTCCCCGGTGACGATCTTCCCTTCGAGTCTGAACTCACCGCAGGGAAATCGGCCATCCTCGCCATGCCGAATCCGACGAAACAGCGGACTCTGCAAGTCATCTGCCCGATGTGCGATACGCCCGGCTATCTTCCGCCAACTGCCGCCGGCCAAAACGTTCGCTGCGCCAACCCCAAATGCGTCATGCCCGTCTTCACCGCCCCGGCCCCCAAACCCAAAGAAGCCCCGGCCCCACCTCCTCCCCCACCCAAAGCCAGCAATCTGCCGATGATCGGAGCGATCACTCTGCTGGCAGTCGCCCTGTTCGCGGGGGGATTGTATCTCACCCTCTTCCAAACCAGCCGCCCCAAGGTGAAACAACTTTCCGAGGAAGACAAGGCACTGCTGGCCGAGATGACCGGTGGAAACAAAAAAACCAACAAAAATGCCGCCGGCGTGAATGCAGACAGCGGAACCAAGCCAGGAGTTCCGGGCAAAGAGATCGACGATGTTAAAGCGGCGGACGAGCTGAAAACGGCTCAGGCGAGCCAGGATCTGATCAAAGCGGTCCTGAAGCAGATGAAGGATTCGTCGCTCGCTGCGGACCGACAGCGGAGTAAACCGTATTGCCGACAACTGGCCGCCGAAGCCAATGCGGTCACCGGAAATCCCGTCGTCGCCCGCGAACATCTGGAACAATTGCTCAAAGTCGGTTCCGATGTCAGCTACTACCGCATCAACCCCTTGCTGGATCTCTTCTGGTCGGAATTCGCAGCAGGAGACAAGAAAGCCGCATTGAAGACCTTGAGTAACGCCGTCTCGGAAACCCCAAAACTGCCCAAGTTTGGACGGACTCGGTTCGAGATCATCGGTCGGCTGGCGACCGCCATGGCCGCCGCAGGTCAGATCCCCGAAGCGGTCAAAACCCTCGCCGGATTCCAATCGACCGAGGCCGAAGCACAGCTCGCCGCTCGCATGCAACGGGCCACCGATGGCCGAGTTGCCCCACTCGGCGACACCGATTCGGTCTTGCCCTGGAAATTTCCACAAGCCGCCGCCGTCACCTTTTCTGTGTTAAATCGAGGTGATTTGAAAACGGCCGCCGCCTGGGCGCTGGCCCAAACGACCGATGAAGCCAAGTCCGAATGCCTGGCTGTATGGGCTGAAGAGTTCTCGCATCAAAAAGCGAGCACCGGTGAATGTGATGCTGAAGGAACGATCGCAGCCGCCGTCGAACCGCTGGCTCCCCCCTTCGCCGCACGGGTCTGGGCTCGCGCCGGGTATGGCCGCTGGTTAGCCAAAGATCCCGCTGGTGTGACCAAGGCAATCGGACTCGCCCAGGAAAAACTGGCCACTCTCACCGTTCCCGAAGAAGTTTCGATGCCCAGCGTCAAAACAACACAGCGATTCAAACGACCAGCCGCCGAACCCCTGTTGCTCGGGGCCGTCGCCGCCGGAGAACTCGCCTTCCTACAAGCCCAATCCGCAGAAACCAAAGCCGCTGCCGAAAAGTCACTCGACCTGGCGCTCGCATTCGTCCGCGCCACGGCACCCACTTACGCCGCAGCACAACAACGTCAGGACGAGGCCGAACGCCTCGGACCCAGTGGGCTGCGTGACCTGCTCAAGCGAGAACTGGGCTTGAAATCGGACGATGAAGCACGCACCGCCGCCAGTAACTACAAGCGATCATTAAGCGAAATCTTCGAAGCTTCTCAGCAAAAATACGCGATCGAGGCCCTGTTGCTATCTCGGTTGCGAGGAGCCGGTGTCGGGTTGAACTCCAAGGTCTGGATCATCGTCAGCACCCGCTCGACCGCCGACGACATCAATCGACGCGAGAATTTCTTTGGAACCGGACTCCCCGGAGAACTGGCGGAAGGACTGAAAGGGACTGACGAAGAACGGGCGATTCGTGGGGCCTGGGGCGCACGATCCAAAGAACCCCTTCCACGTCCCCCCTTCATCGAATTCAATGACCGGCTGAAAACGGATCTCGCCGGTGCCGTCGACTATGTCCAGTCGCTTGACAATAAGGGGAGTCGCCGCGAAGAGTTGCTCTTGAGAACCGTGTCCCTGCTCCCCACCATCAACGAACTCCCCACCGCCCTGCAACTGATCTCGAGGCTGGATGATCCGATCGTCCGGGAAGAGTGCTATCGGTTTGCTGCAGCGCTAGGGGCTCAACGTGGCCAACAAGACCTCGTCTGGAAGCAGGTTGCCCTTGTTCCGCAAAATACGGAAAAGGTGGCAATCTGCCGCGGATTGATTGCCGGTTTGCTGGCGGCAGGAACACCAGCTGACAAATAGCCCACGAGACTGGAAACATCCGACTGCGGTCTCAACAGCGCGTGATCGAAGCGATTCGATCAAATCACCTGACAATCGAAACCCCATCAGAATTCCGCAGTCAGACGGATCTCATGCGGACTTGACCGAAACCCCCGCCATCAAGGCGATCACCAATCAGGAAGCATCATGATCACAGGAACTGGAATCATCTGGACACTTGTCATTGGAGTCGCCGCAGGCTGGTTAAGTGGCCAGATCATGAAAGGGGGTAGCTTTGGACTGATCCCCAATCTCATCGTCGGTTTGGTGGGATCATTTATCGGCTCAATTCTGTTCCATCTGGTCGGATTGTCGGGCTATGGAATCATCGGAAATCTGATTGTTTCCACCGTCGGCGCCATCGCTCTGCTCTACGGACTCAAAGTCCTCAAAGTTTAAGCAAACCAACGGCCTCACACCCCAACCCTTCACCAGGCCTGCTTGGCCACCCCCTTGGCATCCACGATCCAGGGGGTCCAGCAGAGGATCAGCTTGTCGATCGTCACGTCGGTCTTTTTGGGACTGATGCTAGTTTCTTCCACTTTCAGTTTTTCGGGACTGGCCCCCTCAATCTTCGCGGTTGCTTCTTCCTCGAATTGTTTATTCAGGCGGTCGATTTTCTGCTGAATCGCCTCGACCGACTCTTCGGCTTGCGCGACATCCTGATTCCCGGCTCCAATCCGACCTGCTGCACGAGTCCCACTCACGATGGAACCCGCCGACAGCTTCCCCCCCATGAAGGATTTCAGGATCGAAGCGACGACCGAGACCCCCGCCTGCATCGTTTGATTTTTGGACTGCAGCCGTTCCTTCTCGACCTTTTGTATCGCTTTTCGCATCTGCTCCTGCACGATCGCCAGCTTGGGCCCATATCTTACCCGCAGCTTTTCGACATCCAGATCTCGTTCTTCTTTCATCCGATGCGAAATCCGTACGCGAAAATCCCCTTCCGCTTCATCGGGCTGTGAGGTCTCTTTCAGCTCGGCACATTTATAAACCGTCAACTTCTGCGTCTTATAAACATAATCCTTGAGGGCTGACGGCAGTTCCGTAAACGTCTTGGCTCGATTCAATTCCGCGGGCAACGAGGCGAACGTCGCATCGCTGTCAGGCTGCTCTTGCTGCTCGGGTCCTGCATCCTCGTTAATCGTCGCGTCATCAAACATCGTCGGCGAAACTTGATCGATCGCAGGGAGGAACACCGTCATGTCTTTTTGCGTGTCGATCCCGGCCGTGGCTTGCACGAACCGCACACGAATCGAAGCGAGTAACCCCGCCCGGTACAGCAGTTTGGCACCCCCCAGCAAACTCCCCTCGCGAACGACAAAGGTTTCGATAACCCCCGTTGGGATAATTGGATGTCCCCCCCCTGCCCCACTCGTACCAAGGCTGGCAACTTGTGGGCCAGAATCCGCAGGGAGCAGCGATTTCTTTTCCGCCATCAGCCGCCCGATTTGCTCACGGTCGACCGGACCACGCAAAAATGACAACGCCCAACGGGATTGAAACACCACCGGGTGATCATCATGCACATTGTTCATCAGAAAGACGCGATTGCCGAGTCCCGCCAGGATTTTTTCCATCTTGCCGCGATCAAACTTGGCACCTGCTGCGGCCGAGGCCCCTTCCAGTCCTTCGAGGACCCGCGCCTTGTCCCGTTCGGTCTGCAACCGACCCAGGAACCACGTCCCCGCATTCGACAATCCTTTGTAATCCAGATCGACCGGATTCTGTGTCGCCAGTACCACACCCAACCCGAAAGCCCGTGCCTGCTTCAGCAACGTCAGCATCGGTGTTTTCGAAGGGGGATTGGCACTGGGTGGGAAGTAGCCAAAAATCTCGTCCATATACAGGATCGCTCGCAAACTCGATGTCCCTGATTGCGAACGCATCCACGACACCATCTCGTTCAGCAGGATCGTGACAAAGAACATCCGCTCACTGTCGCTCAGATGAGCGATCGACAGAATCGTCAGCCGTGGCTTTCCTTCCGGCGTGTACAGCAGCCGCTGAATGTCGAGCGGTTCCCCTTCAGTCCAAGCCTGAAAGCCGGGCGAGGAGATCAGATTATTCAGCTTCATCGTAAAGGCCGTCCGCTCTTTCGAAGGGAAAAAGCTCTCGACATCCATCACCCCCACTTT
Organism: Schlesneria paludicola DSM 18645; assembly: GCA_945869955.1. Lineage (GTDB taxonomy): Bacteria > Planctomycetota > Planctomycetia > Planctomycetales > Planctomycetaceae > Schlesneria > Schlesneria paludicola_B. The sequence continues at coordinate 13,505 of CAMBQP010000065.1, read as the reverse complement.
GGTGAAGTTCGGCTTCTGAATCAGCCGAATCAAACCAGGCAGATCGACATCTTTTCCGTCACGCCACGAACGATCAAAAATGGTCGACAGCAAGATATGCTCTTTGCTTTGCAGTGGGTCGCCATTGATCCCCAACAGGGTCAACAATCCGGATGCGGACGAGGCGACTCGTTCACGCATCGCTTCCGAATCATTCACAATCTTCTCATGCGGAACCGAAAACGATTTCATCACCGTCAGCGGCAGTCCGGCATTGCTGGCGGGAGTGTAAATCGAGATATCCACGGCGTCACGGTACTTTTTGATCCGCTCGGGTGGCTGCCCCCAGGCGGCCAATCCCTCTTTCCAAACCTTGGCAATCTTGGCGGAATAGTCCTCGTCAGACAGCCCCACACGCTTGGCTTCCGCCGGATCGATCCAGGGCTGAAAGTCTTTCGGCAAGAGCTCCGGAAACGCCAGCAGCAGATTCCCCAAATCCCCTTTCGGATCGATACAGATTGCCGGAATCCCATCAATCGCCGCTTCTTCTAACAGCGACAGACAAAGACCGGTTTTACCGCTCCCCGTCATCCCGACGCAAACCGCATGTGTCGTCAGGTCCTTGGTGTTGTACAGCAGCAGATCGTCGTTGACCTTGCGTGCGTCCATATCGTAGGTTTTGCCCAGATAGAACACGCCCAGCTTTTCGTAATCTTGCATCGTCAATCCCTTTATAACACTTGCAACGAAGCACGGGACGAGGCTGCAATTCACACCCCGTTCCCAACCTGCTGTCTGCCTGTCTGTTCGTCTGTTCGTCTGTTCGTCTGTTCGTCTGTTCGTCTGTCTGTCCGGCAGTTCTGTTGATTCGGTCCCATCGAGTTCATGGCTCCGACCAAAACCTGTCCCGCAAATATAGGACAACTCGCCGTGAACGAAAAGCACAACGCCCGTCGTTATTTTTTGTCCCGCCACTTCGACCGCGATCGGTTACGCCTTCCCTCCGCTTCGCCATTCGATTTCTTTTCTGTCGAGGAACCGACCGTCGAGGACTGAACAGTCGAGGCCCGAACAGAGACAACGAGCGGGCCAACTGTGTAAGATGTCGGCAGAGACCTCATCGCCGAAGGAAAGATCACCGAAGGAAAGATCACAAATGCGCATTGCCGCTGTGCAGATGGATGTCACGCTGGCTGACATCGCGGGAAATTTGTCACGCATGATCACCAAGACGCGCGAAACGCGGGCTGCGGGTGCAGAACTGACCATTTTCCCCGAATGTGCCTTGACGGGCTATTGTTTTGACAGCATCGACGAAGCCCGCCCCTACGCCGAATCGATCCCCGGCCCGTCGGTCGACAAAATGGCGGCACTCTGCGCGGAACTGGGTGGGTTCGTCGTCTTCGGCCTGCTGGAAAAAGAGGGAGCACGGGTCTTTAATGCCTTGGCACTGGTCGGCCCCCAGGGCTTGATCGGATCCTATCGCAAGATCCATCTTCCCCGTTTGGGTGTCGACATGTATACCGATTTCGGCGACCGCCCCTTTGCCGTACACGAAATCAACGGCCTGCGAATCGGCATGAATATCTGCTACGACGGCGGTTTTCCCGAATCCGGGCGCTGCCTGGCGCTGCTGGGAGCGGACTTGATCGTACTGCCGACAAACTGGCCACCCGGTGCCGAAGCGGCCGCCGACTACGCCATCAATACCCGTGCCATGGAAAACACCGTCTACTACGCCGCAGCCGATCGCGTCGGCGTCGAACGGGGAGTCCCCTTCATCGGCAAAAGCAAAATCTGTGATCCACTCGGCAAAACACTCGGTTACGCCGACCATACCCACGAAGAGATCCTTTACGCCGACGTCGATGTCAGCCGATCGCGCAACAAACACCTGATTCGCAAAGCGGGTGTGAATGAAGTCAACCGGATTGCCGACCGGCACCCGGAAATGTACTCGAAGCTGGTAGAACCCCATTCCCTGCAGCGTCCAGGACGATAACGCCTCCTCAAAAGATCATTGAACATGTACCGACCATTTTCCTGGCCGTCGCTTTTCGTCATCCTGTCCCTCATCACCCTGCAGCTCGCTCTTCCCGCCGAGCCCCATCGAGCTCATGCGGATGACTGGCCCCAATGGATGGGGCCCGAGCGTGATGGAGTCTGGCGCGAAACCGGCATCCTCAAAACCTTTCCCGCCGACGGGCCACGGGTCCGCTGGCGGACAAAGATCGGTGGCGGTTACGCCGGGCCTGCCGTGGTTGAAGGCCGAGTCTATGTCACCGACAAACAGTTACCGACGGGCGAAACCGATCCTGCCAACCCCTTCGAACGTGGCCGCCGCGCGGCGACCGAACGGGTCTTATGCCTGGACGACAAAGACGGCTCGATCCTCTGGAAGCATGAGTACGACTGCCCCTATACCGTCAGCTACCCCGCCGGCCCCCGTACGACGCCTATCGTTCGGGATGGATTCGTCTACACGCTCGGCTCGGAAGGACACCTGCTCTGCCTGAAAGCCGATTCCGGCAAAGTGGTCTGGTCGCGTTTTTTCCAGAAAGATTACGGACGCGAACAGACTCCCGTCTGGGGCTATTCCGCAAACCCACTGCTGGATGGTGAACGGCTGATCTGTCTGGTCGGCGGTACCGGGACAGCGGTCGTTGCCTTTCATAAAGAGACAGGAAAAGAAATCTGGCGCGCACTCGATTCCGCTGGCGAGCATGCCTCCGGCTATAGCTCACCCATCATTGTCGAAGCGGGGGGGCGCCGACAGTTACTCGTTTGGCACCCGTCGGCAATCCACGGACTCGACCCCGAAACAGGAAGCATCCTCTGGCAGCAGCCCTTCTCGTCGAAGAGTGGTCTCTCGGTCGCCACGCCACGCGTCGCCGGAAACCTGCTGTTCATCAGTGCCTTTTACGATGGCTCACTGCTGCTCAAGCTGGACGGTCAACAGCCAACGGCATCCCAAGTCTGGCGACGCGGTGGCCAAAACGAACGACTGACCGAATCGCTGCATTGCCTGATCAGCACCCCGGTGATCGAAGGAGACCACATTTACGGTGTCTGCAGCTATGGGGAACTCCGCTGCCTCGACTTAAAAACCGGCGACCGCGTCTGGTCGACGTTCGAGCCGACCAGTGGTGAATCGGCCCGCTGGGGGACCGCCTTTCTGATCAAGCACGAAGATCGCCACTTTCTCTTCAGCGAAAAGGGAGATCTCATCATTGCCCGACTGACTCCCCAGAAGTACGAGGAATTCGGCCGAGCCCATCTGCTGGAACCAACGGGACCTGCGCAGCGTCGTGAAGTCGTCTGGTCCCATCCCGCATTCGCCGCGAAGAATATTTATGCCCGAAATGATCGGGAAATCATCTCGGTCTCACTCGCAAAGGACTGATCTCACCCCGACACCCGCCACCGATTCGCTGGACGTTTCCGTGGTGGTTTTTTCCCCATCATGCAATTTTTCGTATGGTACCTGCTTTCTCCCCTGGTATCATTTCCGGAGTCACCCGTCCTGCTCCCCCTTCGTTTCTTTTGTTATCTTCTGTTCAATTCCCTATTTTAAAACTAAAAAAACGTTTTTTCTCTGCTGTTTTTTCTTCTTGGCGTCCCTGCGTCTTCGCGTCCTTGCGTGATTCGTTTCTTGCCGGAAGCATCAGCGATGATGCCAGGCAAACTGTTCCGCAAATCTGAACGCAAAGACGCAGTGATGCCAGGACGCAAAGAAGTCCGAACAGCAAAATCGTGACCCCCTGTTTGCTGTTTCTCCTGTTTGCTGTTTTTTGGTCTATCGATGACAGCATTCCCCGCACAGGATACAGTCAGGGGGTGAAATCTGACCTGCCCCGATCCGCTTAAACAACTGCCCACGGTCCCATGAAATATTCACGCGTTTACATTGATGCGATTGGTTACGAACTGGCTCCCGTCGTGGTCACCTCGGCCGAGATCGAGCAACGACTGGCACCGCTCTACGAAAAACTCAAAATTCCTGCTGGGCAACTGGAAGCCTGGACCGGGATCAAGGAACGACGTTGGTGGCCCGCCGGTCATAAGCTGAGCGACGGGGCAACCGAAGCAGCGCGCCGGGCCCTGGAAAATTCGAACGTCGCCGCGCGGGACCTGGGGGTCATGATTTACGCCGGTGTCTGCCGTGAGCAATTCGAGCCTGCAACCGCCTGCAGCGTCGCCGCCAACCTCACCATCAGCCCTGACGCCTCGGTCTTCGACGTCAGCAATGCCTGCCTGGGAGTGCTCAACGGGATGGTCGATATCGCCAACCGGATTGAACTCGGCCAGATCCGGGCGGGGATGGTCGTTTCCTGCGAAACCGCACGGGAAATCATCGACTATTCGATCCAGCGACTGCTCGAGGATATGACCATGGATTCCTTCACCAAGTCGATTGCAACGCTGACCGGAGGTTCAGGAGCGGTCGCGGTCCTGCTGACAGACGGATCGTTTTCCCGCGAGAAAAGCCATCGACTATTAGGCGGGGTCACCAAAGCCGCTCCCGAACATCACGCCCTCTGCCGCTGGGGTTTTGAATCCCTGATTCCGGCTGCGGTCAGCAAAGTCGATGCGATCCTCCCCACCTCCGTGACGCATACCAAGTTCGGCAGCCTGCTACCCACTCTCGTGCAAGAAAAAGTGAGCGGAATTCTCCCCTCACGGTTGTCACACGCCTTCACGCAATTCATGCAGACCGATTCCATCAGCGTGCTCAAGCATGGGGTCGACCTGGGATTGAATACCTGGCGATCATTCCTCAGCAACGTCGGATTCTCGTCCGATCAGATCGACAAAGTCATCTGTCATCAGGTGGGAAAAGGACATCGGGATCAGGTGCTCAATGCACTGGGAATTTCGCTGGATAAAGACTTTTGCACCTATCCCTACCTGGGAAATATCGGCACCGTCTCGCTGCCACTCACTGCCGCCATCGCTGACGAACGAGGCTTCCTCAATCGTGGTGATCGGGTTGGATTCCTGGGGATCGGCAGCGGCTTGAATTGCCTGATGCTGGCGATCGACTGGTAGACTGGTCACGTCGGTCCAAACGAAAAGTGACGGACGAGGCAGGATCCCTCAACGGCGAACCGCACCCAACTTGGGGTCGATGGTCAGGTTGAGATCTTCATCGTCCGAGACATAAAATCCGTATCCATTGAACATCTCGTCATAGGTTTGCAGCCCATACGGAACCGTTCGTGTTGGATCGGGGTTGTAAGGGTTGAACGCCGAATTGTCGTAATGGGCCACCGCCTCCAACCGGGTCCCTTGAGGAAGTCGCTGCTGGCCCGGGACAAATTCGTAGGCCAGTTGCCACCCAAAGTTGTAGTTCGGCAGTTGCAGCAACGTCTTGCGGGGCTGACCAGGAGGATCTGCATAAAAAGTCATGTCTTTGCCGCGGACATGCATGTGCGAGAACAGCCCCAGCAGCGTAATGTCTTCCTTCAAGGTCTGGCTGGCCCGGATCGGAAACGCCCCATGCCCCGGCTCGATCGCAATTCGGCGTGGGTCGAGCAAAAAATGCTTCAGCTGTTTGTGAACCGTCTGACGCGGATAGCGAAATCCGACCGAAATCCGACACCGTTCTTCCTTCCCCGTGGTGGTGTAATGAATCTCCAGACCAAGCGAAGAAAATTGGGGAATCAGAAATGCCGTCCCGTTGTGAAATCGGCTCAACTCCATCGGCTGTCCCCCCGGAACGTGCCCCGTGATGAACGTCTTTTGGCTGGCCCCTTTGCTGGTGACATAAGCCATATTGCAGTGATGAACGACGCTGGGATTGTCCGGGCGAATCTCGACCGCTTCGAGCCAGGTATCGTTCAAAAACAACGCCGGCAACAGGACATGACGGTAATCCACAAACCCGGTGGCCGGGATCGTATGGTCCGCCAGCATCGAAACCACCAGATCCGGCTCACCAATCCGCCAGCCAGAAACAGGAGGTTCGACGGGTTTCGGAGCTTCACCCGGATTCCCCTCTTTCCCCCCCGACCGAACCCAGCCCACCAGCGTGTCACGTTCTTGTCGAGTCAACGAGGGATCGTTCTGGTAGGTCCCATGCTTCGGATTTGCAAACCATGGCGGCATCCGCTGGTCGACCACCACTTCGGCCAGCATCTCGGCATGCGACTTCGCCTCGGCAAACGTCGTCAACGAAAACGGCCCCGCCGCTTGCTCACGATGACAGACCACACACCGCCGGTTCAAAATCGGTGCGACGTCCCGATGAAACGTCGGGACCGGTGTATCACGGTCCGGCGGTTGGGGCATTTCGATCAGACAGCCATCGACCGGCGTTTCGGCAACTGCCACAGGACGCCCCGCGATCACGTCGCTGAGCGCCTCTTCCAGATCCTTCCGCGTTGGTGCGGGGAGCGCGCCTCCCAGACGCAATTGATCATCAATCCGGCCACGGTAAACCAGCTTTTTATCGGCATCCAGAACGACCACCTCGGGCGTCCGCTTCACACCCAGCGATTTCACGCACGAAAGCTCGGCATCTTTGACAAACGGGAACGAGGCTTCGAAGTCGAGTCCCTGTGCAGCGACATCGCGTAGCGTCTCTTCCAGCCCGACATTGATCGCCACGAACTGCACCCCCTGCGGCCCGAAACGTTGATCCAGATCGACCAATTTGGGGATTGAACGGCGGACAAGCGGGCATTGGGTTGTGGTAAAGACAAAAACATACGCCTGTTTTTTTCCCAGATCCGCCAGCGAACGGTTCATGCCACGAATATCTTTGAACCGCAGATCAACGATGGTATCACCGATTTTGCGATCGCCGATTTGCGCCGGCCCCTCGGCCCGGACGAGTTCCGCCGTTGCGGGGAGCGCGAATACGATTGCGGTTGTCAGGATGCAAACGAGTCGGTTGAACATTTTGGTATCCTTCGAAATCTGGATCGTGGCAAGTCACCGCAGATTTTGGCGATCGGGACCTGCCAAATGCAGGGTGAGAATACCAAATCCGGAACAAAAAGGGAACTTTCCGTTGTATCTCTTTTCATTAAAACGAGTTCTGACATCGGAAGCAGGTTCGCTTTGCCGAAAAAACGAGGGAAAAGGAGGTGGAATTGGGGGATCGAGTTGGCAATTCGGTCGCAAATGCGCTGGTGAAGCGGTCAAGCAGGGTTGCAGACAAGGGGGACATCTGTAGAATCTCGTGTTCTGATGTGCAGAATTCTGTTTCCGCTGGTCATAAAAGCCGATGGTTTGAAGTCCGCTGCGGAATTTATAGTCCAGGACCCGTGAAAGAGCCCCCGTCATGCCTTTGTCGCGAAGTACACTCGAACGACAGTTGCAAGCCGCGAATGCGGATATTGCAGCGTTTACCCAATCCCTTCGAGAAAAAGGTTTAACCGAGATCCATTTCAAGCGTAACACCAAATGGCGTTCGCTGAATGCGAATATTCGGACCATCCGCCGACGCCTGGCTGCCGTGGCCACGACCGAAGCCAACAACGCCGCCGTCGTCCAGCGTAAGGCCGATCGCCTCGCCGGGGTCATTGCCGAGTAATCATCGGTTTCCCTTTGAACACCGATCTGCCAGCCCGTCCGGATCAATCCTGCGGTCGTTTGCAGTGAGGGGTTTTCTGGGGAGTGGTTTGCTGTAACGATTTGCTAGAGAAAATATTTTCCAGAGAATAGGAACCAATCGGTTCTTCGCAAGAATGACCATCATTCCTTCGCTTTGCGGGGAAAACCTACGCTGTGGGGCGAATGTTCGTTTTTTTGCGTAAACGCTTTGAAAAAGCCGCTGTTTGATCGTATCAAACAGCGGCTTTTTCGTTTTTCCAACTGTGCTGATCTGGGTAAATCACCATGAATTCTTATGGATCCGGACTGGGAATAGCCCTTCTCGCCGGCCTGCTGATCATGATGGGTGTGCTCGTATTGACGGCCCTACTGTTCTGGCTGAGCTGGAAATGGTCTCGTCCGGGAGCCTCCTTTTTCCAGTTGGCGTTTCCCTCGATCTTGCCATTCTTGGCCATCGTGATTCGGATTGTGCAGCCCCTCTCTGTACAATCCTTCCCTGCGATGATTTGGGTTGGTGGCTGGGGTGCGATCGCCTTAGGAATTCTCGGGCGTGCAATCTGGCTTCGCCCCGGTGAAGACCCTGGCCCCCTTTCGGTTCGCCGCCGCAAACGGGACATCATTCTCTCCACCATCGTGGCGAGCATGCTGTACACAGGATAGGGAACCCTGACCGTCTGGAACGTGGAGACCGGAATCGAACAACCACTACTGAGCCCCAAAGAGGGAATCAGCGTCTTCCGTTTTACCGCAGACGACCAGCAATTGGTCGCCTTACAATACGGATTATCAGATTCGCATGCTTACATCTGGAACCTCGTGACGGAGGAACTTGCGATCAGCCACCATCTTCCGATCGCTGCGATCACCGGATTAGCACTCGATGATCGCAGCGGGGAATTTGCGGCCAATCTGTTACCTTCGTCAAACAATGAACGCCACTTCCTGAAACCGACGATTCAGCGATTTCACACCGCCACAAGGCCGAGCATCGCGGCTTTTCCACGCCACCATGAACTGGCAGGTTTTGATAGCCCAAACCAGGAACGATTAAGTTCCTGGTTTCGCAGCCAGTGCTCTATTCGATGCTCAGTGATCGTCCGTTATCGCTGGGCTCAAGCTGCAGGATGCGGGGGGCTGCTTGGTGGCTCCATTCTTCGGGGGATGGATACTGATGGGCGTACTCGGCCCAGCAGGATTGTAATAACTCGGTATTGATGATCCCGGGATTGAGGGCGACTGCGGTCATCCCCGAGGGTAGCTCTTGGGCGAGAGCGGAGGTCAGGCCCTCGATCGCATATTTGGTGGCACAGTACGAAGCGACTTCAGGTGATGTGGAGCGCCCCCAGCCGGAACTGAAGTTGACGATGATGCCCCGCCGACGCTGTACCATCGCGGGTACAAACTCGCGGATCACATTCGCGGTGCCGACAATATTGATATTCACAATCTGCTGAAATTCTTCCGCCGTAATTTTCCAGAGCGGGGCGGGACGGTTGATGATCGCTGCATTGTTAATCAGCAGGTCCGGGATACGGTCGTATTCGAGAACCGACTTCGCCCAGGCGGCGACCTGCTGGTGGTCTGCCACATCCACCACGTCAAACCGATGCGGTTCGCTGTACGCGTGTTTCATCTCGGCGATCGATTCTGCGGAACGTCCGCATCCGATGACGAGATGGCCGGCTTCGATAAAACGGGCGGCGAGTGCTCGCCCGCATCCGCGTGTTGATCCCGTGATCACGATGGTTTTTTGACGAGGAGTGGCCATGGCAGACGTTCTCGATGGGTGATTTTCGATCGGGATCGATTATGGGACCTGAATCCCTAATTGTGGAATCATTAAAACGTAAACCGCCGTCACGGCGAGAATCACCCCGAGCACATTCAGGATCAGGCCATACCCGGCCATTTGCACCATCTTGATCCGCCCCGTGCCGAAGACGATTGCGTTGGGCGGGGTTCCGATTGGCAGCATGAAGGCACAGCTTGCCGAAACCGTGGCGGGAATCATTAACAGTCGCGGATCAACACCCAGGGCGACGGATGCGGCGGCGATAATGGGCAGGACTGTATTGACCGTGGCGACGTTCGAAGTGAACTCGGTCAAAAACGTCAAGAGCGTGCAGACTGCTGTCACCAGCACCCAGGTCGGTTGTCCTTCCGCCACGTGCCGGAACACGCTTCCGACCCATTCGGACAATTTTGTGGATTCAAACGCACCGGCAATGGCAAAGCCGCCGCCGAAGAGCAACAAAATTCCCCAAGGGATGCGGGAGGTGGTTTCCCAATCCATTAAATAACGGACTTGGCCGCGGTTCGTGCGACTGACGGGAACCACGAACATCAGTGAAGCGACCGCCATGGCGACGGTCGCATCGCTGATATACTCGTTCGACTTTCCGGCGGGGACACCCAGGCCTTCGAGCCACCGGGCCATCGTGCCTCCCCAGCCTCGCACCAGAACCCAATCACCGAAGGTAAAATCGGTCCGTAGTAGCCACAAAAGTGCCGTGGCGATAAACAATGTCAGCATGACCCATTCGGCGAACCGCATGGGCCCGAGTTCTCGTAATTGCTTGCGGAAGTACGAGCGATCAAAGCGTTCGAAACCGGCCGGTGTCTGCATTCCAAAAACCAGAATCCACCAGGCACAGAGCAGAAAAACGAAACCGAAGGGGGTCCAGGTCAGCATCCACTGCGATGCGGAAATGGCGGGTTGATCGGGGAAGGATCGATTCCAGATATCGATGAATGCCAGGTTAGTGGGTGTCCCCACTAGGGTTGCCAGTCCACCGATGCTCGCCGCATACGCAATTCCCAGCGTCAGGGCTAAGGCCAGATGTGCAAAATGGGGATCGGTTGCAAGTCCCGGTGCATTGGAATCGGCCGCGACCGGAATCTCTTCCAGGGATTTCAGTAATGCCAGGGCAATGGGGAGCATCAATAAGGTGGTGGCAGTGTTGCTGATCCACATCGAGAGCCCAAAGGTGGCCAGCATGAATCCCAAAACGATGTGGCGAGGGGTTGTACCGGTGGCATTGACCGTTAACAGGGCCAGGCGGCGATGCAGTCCCCAGCGTTCGATTCCCAGAGCAATGATAAAGCCGCCGAGGTACAGAAACGAGCTGTCACCCAGATACGATTGACTGACCGTCTTGGCAGATTGAATTCCCAAGAGGGGAAAGAGGGCGAGCGGTAACAGGCTGGTGGCGGCAATGGGGACGGCCTGGGTGACCCACCAGATTGCCATCCAGAGTGTGACGGCCAACAGTCGCTGCGCGGCGGGTGCCAAGCCGACGGGGGGAGGGGCCCACAGGATCAGCAGGAAAACGATGGGACCCAACGCTCGTCCGAGGAAGCCAATCCATCCGGGATTGGCTTCCTCGCCATGCGACGCGGGTTCGAGTTCGTTCAGGTTGGCTTCCGACACGATTCCCCCTGTCTGCTGCTTGTCAGGCCGGTCTGTCGACGTGAGCGTCTGATCACTCGTCGGTCACGCAACCTTCCGAGGCACTTTTTACGTTTTTGATATACTTGTAGAGTGTCCCTCGTTTGGATTTTAATTCAGGAGCCTTCCAGGAGGCGCGCCGTTTTGCGAGTTCTGCTTCGCTGAGATCCAGATCGATGCGGTTGGAGTTGGCATCGATGGTGATCCGGTCTCCGTCCTGGACGAGTGCAATCGGGCCACCCTCTTGGGCTTCCGGAGTGACGTGACCGACGATAAATCCGTGAGAACCACCCGAGAACCGCCCGTCGGTGATGAGGGCCACATCGGCCCCCAGTCCAACACCCATAATGGCCGAGGTGGGGGTGAGCATTTCGGGCATTCCCGGACCTCCCTTGGGTCCTTCGTAGCGGATAATGATCACGTCACCCTTGTGGATGAGGCCGTCTTCAAGCCCTTTGAGCATCAGTTCTTCCGAATCGAATACCCGAGCAGTTCCGGAAAAGACGAGTCCTTCTTTTCCCGTGATCTTGGCCACTGCACCATCCGGGCAGAAGTTGCCACGCATGATGCGGATGTGTCCCGATTCTTTGAGGGGTTGATCGATGGGCTGAATGATGCGTTGACCTGCAGCAAGGCCGGGGAGTGCTTTCAGGTTTTCGGCAACCGACTTGCCGGTGACGGTCATACAGGTGCCATCAAGCAGTCCGTGTTCGAGCAGGTACTTCATCACGGCGGGGGTTCCACCAACATGATGCAGATCTTCCATGACGTATTTGCCGCTGGGCTTGAGATCCGCGATGTAGGGGATTCGATCGCTGACCGTTTGAAAGTCATCAATCGTGAGGGGGACATCGACCGAACGTGCCATGGCGATCAAGTGCAGGACCGCATTCGTCGATCCGCCGGTTGCCATAATGAAGACCATCGCATTTTCAAAGGCGGCACGGGTCATGATGTCGCGGGGCTTCAGATCCATTTCGAGCAGCTTATGGATCGCCTTACCCGCTGCGATGCATTCCCCCAGCTTCAGGGGATCTTCGGCAGGGATCGACGAGCTGTAGGGGAGGGACATCCCCATGGCTTCAATCGCCGAGGCCATGGTGTTGGCGGTATACATGCCGCCGCAAGCACCCGCTCCTGGGCAGCTATGTTCGACGATCGACTGTCGTTCTTCGTCGGTGATCTTTCCGGTAATGTACTCGCCATAACATTGAAAAGCCGAAACAATGTCAAGTTTTGGATGCAGGGGGATGCAACCGGCCTTGATGGTTCCGCCGTAGATCATGAGTGCAGGACGATTCAGTCGTCCCATCGCCATGATGCAGCCGGGCATGTTTTTATCGCAGCCGGGGATGGAAATATTGGCATCGTACCACTGTGCGGACATGACGGTTTCGATGCTGTCCGCGATGATGTCGCGAGATTGCAACGAGTACGACATGCCGTCGGTCCCCATGGAGATCCCGTCGCTGACCCCGATCGTATTGAACCGCATCCCCCAGAGGCCTGCGGCATTGACCCCCTCTTTGACTTTTTCAGCAAGCTTGTTGAGGTGCATATTGCAAGGGTTGCCGTCGTACCAGACGCTGGCAATCCCGACTTGTGCCTTATCCATGTCTTCACGGGTCATGCCGGTGGCGTAGAGCATGGCTTGCGAGGCCCCTTGCGAACGGGGCTGAGTGATTCGGGAGCTGTATTTGTTGAGTTGAGACATCTTTGGTTTTCGCCATCAAAATGAGAAAGAGAGAAAGGAATCCAAGTGGACCGGGCCGGATGAGTAGCAACCAGGGAAAACGAGGGCAACTCAAATCGCGGACCCAGCGGGTGTATCCGTTGCAGGGGTGGCGATTCCACGAATGATCTATTCGACGAGTGATGAGGGGTGTGGAACCCGGTCTACTCGCGGCAAGACTTGGGGGACATAAATGGTCGTGTAGGCGGTTGCCTTGCGATGTGCATCAATCGCGGCCTGATCGGACCAGTGCTCGTTCAAGAGAAAAACAAGGGGGTTCGTTTGCGAATGATAAACTTCGAAACGAAGGCAGCCAGGCTCTTGCCGAGACAAACGCCCCTGTTCAGCCAATAGCCCCTGAATCTCGGGGACGTCTTGGGTCTCTTTTACGGTCAAAACCACATTGATGTAGATCATGATCAGTCCATCCGTTCAGAACTGTTGGAGGAAGCGAAGGTCGTTCGAGTAAAAATGTCGAATATTCTTGATCCCATGCCGCATCATACAAAAACGAGCGATTCCTAATCCAAAGGCAAACCCGCTGACTTCGTCTGGATCGTAGCCGACGGCCCGTAACACGTTTGGGTCTACCATCCCCGCTCCACCCAATTCCAGCCAGCCATCACCCCGCTGAACATCAAATTCGACGCTGGGTTCGGTAAACGGGAAAAACGAGGGACGAAACCGGACGTGGACATCTTCGCCCAGATACGCGGCAGCAAAGAGTCGCAATACGGTCTTCAGTGAGGCCATGGTGACATCCGGGCCAACCATGAGCCCTTCCAT
>CAMBQP010000064.1 GCA_945869955.1 Schlesneria paludicola DSM 18645 | reverse complement strand
CCAGATGGGATCGTAAGTTTGTCCCAGAAACGCGGCATAGGGGCCCGCATTCTGAATGGGGTGCGCGCGCCGCGAACTGTGTAGAAACGGCATGCCGACATTGCGGGGAACATCGGTAGCCGCTCGACCTTGCTGCTGGTCCAGAAAGTCGACGATCGATCCGATGAAAGGCCAGTGCCGGGCGTCACGGGGGTTATCCTGCATCGGCGTATCAAGGAACGGCGTTGAGGTCACCGAAAAGGCAGTCCCATGAATGGGGAATGGGTGGGTCATCGACCGAATGACAGTGGTTCGGTCCATCACCCGTGCCAGGTTGGGCAACCCTTCACAGAGGCGACAGCCGGGAAGGCTGCTTTCGATTGAGCCAAGTCGGCCGCGAACCTCGATGGGGGCTTCGGGCTTCGGATCGAAAGTTTCGAGCTGACTTGCGCCACCGTAGAGAAAAAGCATGATGACCGACTTGGCTTTGCCAAACCCGGGAAGCCCCGATGTCTCTTTGGCCGTCGACCCCAGTAGACCGTTTCCGCTGAGAGTACTTCCCGCGGCCAGCGCACCCAGGCCACACGCCTGCAAGACGTCCCGTCGCGAGACGCCGTCACAAAGCTGTCGGTGTGAGCCTCGAATTCGCAGCATTCCCCAGCAGACCCTCTTTGGATTTATGTTGATTTACGTTGGTTGAGTTCGGTTTGGTCAGGCCAGAATTTCGTGAATGGGATCGCCACCATGAGCAATCGCCACGGGCCGTCCCAAACGATCCGGGACCGTCATGTGCGGGTTGATGCCGAGTTGCTGATAAATCGTTGCCACCAGATCGCCGGGGGAAACGGGATGACTGATCGGATAGGCCGCTTGATTGTCCGTCTCGCCGAACACAAACCCCCGTTTCACACCCCCGCCTGCCAAGAGGCTGAAGCCACACTGTGGCCAATGATCACGGCCCGCCTTGGCGTTCACTTTCGGAGAACGTCCCATTTCTCCCATCACGATCACGAGGGTGGAATCGAGTAATCCGCGCGAGTCCAGATCTTCAATCAGGGCAGGAACAGCGCGATCCAGGATCGGTAAGTTGTGATCTTTCAGCATCCCGAAATTGTTTTCGTGCATGTCGTAGGAATGGCCATAACGACCAAAAATTTCGGCATGAACACTGATGAATGGGACCTGGGCCTCGACCAGTCGTCGAGCGACCAACATGCTTGAACCAGACAGGTCTCGACCGTAGCGATCGCGGAGCGAATCCGTTTCCTGAGCCAAATCAAACGCGTCGCGAGTTTTGCTGGTGGTGAGCATATCAAACGCATGCTGTTGGAAGAGACTCAACCGATCCACGGCTCCCGATCGTCTGGTCGCTTCAAATTGGGTATCCAGTTGATCCAGCATCGACCGTCGTCGACTCAGTCGATTGACGGTAATCTCAGGAAGTTCATCGAGCGTAGGCAAGCGCGGGTCTCCCAGCGGCAAGACCGGGTCGTAATAAGCCACCTTCGGTTCACGTGGGAATTTGGGTTCGCAGACAGCAAACAGGGGATCGTATTGGCTGCCGAGAAACCCCCCGTACGGACCCGGTCGCCGGATACCAGGATACATCGAGCTCTCACCCCAACCGGGATAACACGGCAGGCAAACAGCTCCGGGCATCCCGCGCGGCCCCATCCCGAGATACTGACAGATCGCACCGATATCGGGTGGATCGGTCGGTTCCGCCTTGATCTGTGCAAAACCTCCCCCGGTATAGCCAGTCATGATTGGCAGTGGATTATGTGCGTTGTAGCCATGCGTGACCGTGCGGATCAGACACATTTTGTGCATCAGCCGGGCCATGTTTGGCAGATGCTCGCAAACCTGCAAACCAGGGACCGAGGTCTCAATCGGCTGGAATTCGCCCCGGACTTCCACCGGTGCATTGGGTTTCAAGTCAAACATATCCATTTGACTCGGACCGCCGAGCAAATTAAACAGGATGACCGATTTGACTTGAGCCGGTCGGCTGGCTGCCGTCGTTTCCGAGGCTTGTAACAGCCGGGGAAGATTGACTCCCGCGAACAGCGACAGTCCTCCTACCTGCATCAGTTCACGTCGCGTGACTTTGTCGCATAATTTTGCAGTGCTACCCAGAACCGTCAGCATCCGGCACTCCTCGCGCGAGAGTTTTCCAATCATCAACAAGAGCTTATCAAACCTGTGGCCGGTTGAAACCCCGCTTGGCCGGGGGTAGAACGCATTTTCCGAACAAACTCGACACCGTTTACGTCGGTACCTGAGAAAGAATTCCTCATCGGCTGCGAGAAATCCCCCATCAAACCCGAAAAACATCAGCGGCTGTCGCCGGGTTTTGCCGCTTTTCGCGAGGATTGCACCGCGTGCCACTCGCTGTCAGGGTCAACGCATTCTACAATCCAGCGCGAGGTTTACTCACTTCGCGCGCCCTGCACGGTGTGATGACGCTCTTGCTGGGGTGTGCCTGTGGGCGTAGCGATTTTCTGGTGGGATTGAGGTGAGGTCACGTCAACGGATGGCTGCCGTCGTGGAAAATTCGATTTCGTTTTTAACGGACCTTCCGTCGCGACTGCTCGCCCATCCGGGAATGGGAGATGTCGTTGCGCAGCTTCGCGGTGGTGGTGAGGCGACGATTGATGGGGCCTGGGGTTCTTCATCCGCTCTGGCTGTCGTCGCTCTGGCTCAGCAGGCCCTCAGTACGGTGGTGGTCGTGCTGCCGCATGAAAAGGATGTGGACGGGTTTATCTCGGATGCGGCGGGCTTCGGGCTTGAACCGCAATTCTTTCCCGCTTGGGCAGCACTCCCCCACGAGTTAAGCATCACCGATCCCATTCTGGGATCTCGATTGCGGATCTTGCGGGCGTTTGATTCCGAGTCGCCACCCCGTCTCGTGGTGACCACGGTGCATGCCCTGTTGCAACCGGTGCCAGATCGCGCAGCCCGCACTGTCGCTTCGCGAACCTTGCGCATCGGTGACGAACTCGACCTGGAAGAACTGACGGCGTGGCTCGTCAAACACGGGTTTGAGCGGGTGACGGCACTCGAACTGCCGGGCGAGTTCAGCATCCACGGGGGTATCGTCGATGTCTTTTCACCCGATGCAACGGATCCGGTCCGGATCGAGTTATTCGGTGATGAAATCGAGTCAATCCGATTGTTTGACATTGAATCACAACGCAAAGTGAAGGATCTTACCGAGATTGACATTGCGATCGTCACCTCGATTGCAGAAAACTCGGATGGTCACCCAGATGGGGACAATCCCCCGTTAGGAGATCAGGGACAGGGAAGGGGGGGGCCATCGGCAGAAGCGACCAGCAGAGTCTCACCAGTGCTCACGCCACTTTCCAGCCTGGATTCTTCTGCACTCGACTCATTGCCCACTCAAGCCTGGGTCGTCTTGCTGGATTTGAACGAGATTGTCAGCGAAGGAAAACGATACCTCAACCGCATGGCGGATCCTCGGGGACTCTTCAGCATCGAATCCACACTCGAACGATGCACACGACACCCCTATGTCACCATGGCTCCGTTGCTGGCGGATCAACGGAATCCAACCTGCCATTTGCAGATCGAATCGATCGAACGATTTACCGGGCACAAGGGAGATGCGCTGCAGGAACTTGCTCGCGTGGTCCAGCAGGATGAAACCGTTTTGATTGCCTGCCACAACGAAGCGGCTTTGACACGGCTCAGCGAGTTAATGATCGAGGTTTTTCTCGGTGGGGCGAGTGAATCCGAGTCCGCCACTGGGGAGTCGGGGATCGCGACGAAGACCAACGCTTCCCGAACGAGCGATTCTCAAACACCAGATCGCAGTGATTCGGGCTCGAGTCGTGTCGGCGAAACCGAATCCGCCTCGACAAAATCCCGCAAGGGGATCAAACAGCCGAAGGATGTATCTGCCCAGATACCACCCGCCATCACCACCCCCGCCCGCGCGGTCATGGAGGCGGCGGCGGGAGGAGGACTGAAGAAATTTCTCCGTGGTCCGGCAAAAATCGAGGGGGGGGCCAGTGACGCGGGGGCAAACCCGTCGAAAGCGACTGATCAGGGGACAACGCCCCAATCGCGACAGACACCCACCAGCGGCAAGGGAAGCGTCCCTGGAGGAAACGTGCTGATGGCGTCGACTCATCCCTTCTTGTCTCGAATTCGACTCTGCGTCGGGCATGTCGCACGCGGGTTTCGCTTGCGGACCGATCGGATGATCGTGCTGGGGGATAATGAACTCTTCGGACGGGCGGAAGCCCGGCGAACCGCAAAGAAAAGCAAAATCGAATCCCGAGCAATCGATAGCTTTCTGGACCTCAATTCCGGCGATCTCGTCGTTCATCTCTCGCATGGGATTGCCCGTTTCCGTGGGATGGAAATTCAGAATAAAGGGGATCATACCGAAGACCACCTGGCGCTCGAGTTTGGCGGTGGACTCAAAATGTATGTCCCCGTTTCACTGATTCATCTCGTCCAGAAATACATCGGTGGCGGAAAGTCGTCTCCCGAACTCTCGAAACTGGGGGGCTCAACCTGGTCCAACAAAAAGAAACGCGTCGCCGAAGCGGTCTGTGACATGGCGGCAGACATGATCAAGCTGCAAGCCGAACGGGACATGAAACCAGGGCTGCAGTGCCCCCCGGACAGCCATTGGGTCGAAGAATTTGATGCCGCGTTTCCTTACACCGAAACCGTCGATCAATTGCATGCGATTACGGACCTCAAGCGAGACATGGAACAGCCTCGTCCCATGGACCGGCTCATCTGTGGCGATGTCGGTTATGGCAAGACCGAGGTGGCGATGCGGGCCGCGTTCAAGGCGGTCGATGCCGGTCGTCAGGTCGCGATCCTGGTCCCCACCACGGTCCTGTGCGAGCAGCATTTTCGCAGCCTGAGCGAACGCATGGCGGAATTTCCGGTGAACATCGCTTCGCTCAATCGCTTCAAGTCGGCCAAAGAGGTGCGCGAGACACTGCGAGGCCTGGCAGAGGGTACCATCGATATCTGTATCGGCACACACCGGCTGGTGAGCAAAGATGTCAAATTCAAGGACCTAGGCCTGTTGGTGATTGATGAAGAGCAGCGATTTGGTGTCGAAGTCAAAGAGTTACTGAAACACCTGCGACTCGAAGTCGATGTGCTGACGCTTTCGGCGACACCGATTCCGCGTACGCTGCACATGTCGCTGGTCGGTGTGCGAGATATTTCCAGTCTCGAAACACCTCCCCAAGACCGTCAGCCGGTCGGGACCCATATCTGTCGCTGGGATAAAGAACTGATTCGCTCGGCGATTGTTCGCGAACTGAATCGAGACGGACAAATCTATTTCGTTCATAACCGTGTCTACAACATCGAATCGATTGCCGACCAAATCCGCAGCCTGGTGCCAGAAGCGAAGGTTGATATCGTCCATGGACAAATGGCCGAAGAACCGATGGAAACGGCGATGATGAACTTCGTGCAGGGGCGGACCGATGTACTGGTCGCGACGACGATCATCGAAAGTGGTTTGGATATCCCGAATGCCAATACGATTTTCATCAACCAGGCCAATAATTATGGACTTGCCGACCTGCACCAGTTACGGGGTCGAGTCGGTCGTCATAAACATCGCGCTTATTGCTACCTACTGCTGGACGAAGGGAAATCGCTGACACCCCAGGCGTCGCGCCGATTGAAAGCGATTGAAGAGTTCAGTGAACTGGGGGCGGGATTTAAGATCGCCATGCGGGATCTGGAAATTCGGGGGGCGGGAAATATCCTGGGGACCGAGCAATCTGGACACATCGCAGTGGTCGGGTACGAACTCTATTGTCAGCTGCTGGAAAACGCCGTTCGGGCCGCGAAACGCCAGCCGCTGCGCGAGCACCGGCATGTCGAGGTGAACCTTCCCGTGGCGGCGTTTCTCCCTTCGGAATACATCCCTGACGGGCGTCCGAAGATCGAGATGTACCGCAAGTTCTCGATGGTTTCGACGCTGGAACTGCTGGAAGAATTGAAGACCGAGCTGCGCGATCGTTATGGGCCCCTGCCGCTACCCGTACAAAAGATGGCCCAAGTCCGCGAGCTGCAGATCCTGGCGGTCCGCTGGCAGATCGATGACATCCATCTCGAACCGGGATACGTGGTGTTTGGTTATCGAAATCCCAAAAAGATTGCCAAACTGGTTCGGCTCTGTACGCTTCCCTTACGGATCGTCGACGACCGCGAGGCATGCCTGGTCCTGCCACCGCAAGTCCCCGAACCTGAACAGTTGCTCATGATGCTGAAATCGGTGCTGGAATCCGAATTGCCGACATTTGCTGACAAGGGATATCACAGCGATTAGCGGGCGACCCAAAGTCGCTTCGCCGTCACGGACGATCGCTCAATCTAAACTCTGTAGGTCATACACCTGGAAGGTTTGATTCCGGTAGATCGGTTCCAGCTCGAGTGGCCCCAGGCGGTCGGTCAACAGGTGGGTCAGTCCGGTCTGCTGGCGAAGCCCCCGTAATTCCTCGGCGGAATACAGTTGATCGGCATAGTTCGATTCAAACCACTTTTGCAAAAAATTGAGACGGCGGTTCCATTCGACCATACCGGCAGCATCTTGCGGGCAGTCTTTGAACGAGACAAACTCGGCACGCTGGGCGAACCACTTGAACGCCCAGCCGTTGGTCGGCGATTGCACCAGCGCATCGGCAGGTAAATGGGTCTGGATCCACGAGCAGACGTCAAGCCAGTCAATCCGATCCTCGCGCGAGTAGCGGTTCGTTTCAGCGGTGGCATGAATGCGGAACAAGCTGGCAACAAAGATCAGCAACAGCACCGAGGCGGGATGTGAACACCAGGATTGCCAGGTTTTGCGGGGCAGGGTGCAGAGTGCCGTTCGCTCCAGTACGCCAATCAGACTTATCGCGACCCCGATCGGCAACAAAAGATCCGCCAGCCGAAAAGGATAAAACTTGAGCAAGTTCATACGCTGGGCAAAAAACGGCATCAATCTCGGCGGACGAGGACCCCAGCCGATCACAATTCCTGCGAGTGCAAACACGACTCCCCACAAGACAATTTGGTCGAACCGGACTTTGGCCAGTGTTCGTCCTCCCCAGCGCAGGCTAGAACCCCAGATCAACAGCAACAAGGCATAGCCCAGATAGGACCGCAGCGGAAACATCATCGGATCGAGATGGTGTGCTAAACGGAAATAAACCTGCAGATACGTCGCTGCATAGCGCGTCTCTGGGGATGCGGATTCGGTCAACAGTCGAATCACCGGAATCAGTCCTGGCAGTGCTGACAAGCCAAACACGATGCCGGGAAGAATCAAATTCCACAAGCTGGTAGGGATGTTGGCTCCCTGTTCACGAAGAGCCATCACATTGGGGTTGGCTTGGGTCTCGTTTAACCCGGCTGCCAGCAAACGCTGGCGCTTTTGTCGCCGAAATTCCAGCAGGCGAGTGACTCCCTGGCTGAACAGGAATGCGAGCATTCCCCACAGCCCGATGACCGGATGAAAGCTGACTGCCAATCCTCCCCAAGCGGCGGCTGACAACCAGCGATGACGCAGGACGCTTCCTAAACCTGCCAGAAGAAATCCGTAACAGGGGACCTTGGCCTCGACTCCCCCAACAAGCCATTCACCCGAGAAATTTCCGCACGAGGCCAAACCCAAAAAGATCCAGGCGGTCCAAAGCGGCCCCGCTCGAGAAAATAATAGCGGTGAAAGCCCATAGATCCAACCGCAGGCCAACACCAAAGTCGAGACCGCCCGCCCCAACCAGGCGGACTGTTCGATCGAGGCAAATCGTGTCAGGGCGCCGATGGTCGCATAGAAAACGGTATGGGCATTGGGCGAGGCGAGAAAAAAATCACGCTCACACCATGCTGGCTGCCAGAAATGTTTGGATTTGCAGAGATAGTGCGGTTCGTTGACTCCCGGGACCGGTGCCGCGATCGCCCCGTAGAGAAAAAATGTAGCCCATACTGCCAGCAGTACAGGCCACTTTTGTTGTTTCGTCGGCAGCGATGTGAAGGATTCGCGTACGAAATCTGACATGAGATCCCTCAATCGCTCTGAACCGAAATCCGCACGAACCGAAATCCGATTATCGCGGTCAGCTTACTTCTTCTTCTTCGCGGCGGCCTTCTTGACCGCCCCTTTGGTCACCGTTTTGGTTTCGGCTTTGACCACTTCCTTTTTTGAAGCACCCGTTTTCTTCGCAGTGGTACCGCTGAAAATGCGATCATAATTTTCCCAGAACTTGGGAGTTGTACCGGTACGGACAATCGGGCCACTCATCAAATACTCCTCTGAAACACAAACGGGAAACCCAAAAACTGCTCGCGACCAAATTGCGGCAACCTGAATTTCAATCAAACGATAACGCCTGACGCGCGCAGATTCTTCACTTGCAGCGAGCGACTGTCAAGCGAGGATCCCAAACCCGTTGCTATTCCGCACGTTCAATCGCCTCGGATGTCGCCAGCGTAATGGGGATCTGGAGGCGTCGCCCCTCGCGCACAATGGTCAGAACCACTTCGTCACCGGGCTGTTTTCCCTCAATATAACCGAGAAAATCTTCGGCCGTGGCTATTTTTTGATCGTCGATGCCAACAATCAGATCCGCAGCCGATCGATCCTCTCGATTCAGTGTGAAGGGGCCTCGACGAGACTTGGTCATCCGAGGCCCGCGCAATCCCGCTCGCTCGGCGGCACCATTGGGTCGCATCTCGGCAATCAGCAATCCTTTGTCCGTCTGATAGACCTTATCCAGGCCACTTTCGGGTCGAATCACACGCCCGTACTTGAGTAGCTGTGGCACCACGCGCGACACCAAACTGACCGGAATGGCAAACCCCACTCCCGAACTTTGACCTGATGTGGTCGCAATCGCGGTGTTAATCCCGATCAAACGGCCATGCGCGTTCAGCAGCGGACCTCCCGAACTGCCGGGATTGATCGCCGCATCAATCTGAATGATCGATTTAATTTTCCAGTTACCGTGAATCTGCAACGAGCGATTCAGGCTCGAAATGATCCCGGTGGTCAGAGTCCGTTCCAACCCAAAAGGATTCCCCAAGGCAAAAACCCGCATGCCAACCCGCAGACCGCGTGAATCTCCCAAGGCGACCGGGAACAGTTCCTCTTCGGTCGACTCAATCTTGATAATCGCCAGATCATTCAGCGGATCGGCACCAATCGTCGTCGCTTCGTAGGATTTTCCGTTATAGAGTGTCACCGCAATCTCTTTGGCACCCGTGACCACATGATAGTTGGTGACGATGTGCCCCTCTTGGTCAATGATGGCACCGGATCCGGTCCCCTCGGAATGCTCGGTCATGATTAATCGTTCGGTGCGAACCGTCTTGGCAGTGATATTCACGACACTCCGGTTAACGGCCTCATACACCGCAACCGCGATCGACTCGTCAGGCGTTAACCCCTCGTCATCATAGATGCGTGTCGTGCTGGGACGAATTCGTTCAACAGGCGAATCAATCCGCAGTCGCCGTTCCTGGGCGGTCAAAGCCCCTTCACCCCCACCGCTCACCAGCCAGATGGTAAAGAGGCTGGCCATCAACGCTGAAAATACGCATCCAATCAAAAACCGCATGAAAAACCCTCTGACTATTCCGGACGATCCGAGTCGGAACGTGCATCCTCAGTTGTGCGCACCGCTTGAGGAGTCGGCGGGAGATCCTGCTCAAAACCGACAAGCTGGATCTGATTCCCGGCTCGGGAAAAATCCGACTTTCTCTGGGACTTCCAAACCAGTTGCTGCTGCAAATTTCTGCCCCTCACATCAATCTGTTCGGGTAGCCCCTGTGCCAGCGAGAGGCTGACAATAAAGGAATGATAAAAAAGCCAATCCATTTCATCGCGGGACATCGCGGCAAGTGTGATGGATCCCCTGGAACGCTGCACAACGGCCCACTGGTAGCGGTCTTGTAGCCGGTCAGCACGAACGGGACCGATCAGTGGGATCAGGTCCGCTGCCGTATGCTGGTTAAACTGCTGGCCGACCGCATGTTGCAACTCTTCCATTTGCGATCGGCTCAGTGGTGATTGTTGCCGAGTCGATTCTTCCCAGCGACTCAAAAGAGACTCGATTTCGAGGTGATCGACCCGAGCCACCGATCCCGACACGCAGTTTTTTTCAGGCTCGACGTTTTTGATCGTCGGGTGGATACAGGTTGTGATCGATCGCGAGACTCGAGGCCGCAAATCATTTTTCGGCACCGGATCCAGATTCCAAACCAACATCAGAAAACCGATTTCGAGCATTTCATCACATCCTTGTGTGCTCCCACACGGGTTACCGATCGAAACAAGCCTGTATGCCCGCTGATCTTGCGACCGCCGATTCCCCATCGAGGTCCATCAGTTTCTCGGCTCCCCTTTGAAAATCAAGGAACGGAAGCAGAGTCACCACACGCCAGCACTTTAAGAGAAAGTGTAAAAAAGCGGAAGATGAACTGACGAAGCCGAGTACGATCACGAGGGGGAGAGACGAATCCGCAGCGGGAACGCCCTGTTACGATCTTGAGTGACACGATTTGGATCTTGAGTGACGCCATCAGACGCTCGGCCAAGCCCAATCCGAGCTCGAATGCATCGCGTGATCGATGGAGGTCAAAATAAGAAAACGACAGCAACACCATCGGTTAAGTGCTGTCGTTTTCTCTCATCAGTACCCTCAGGTTGCTGAACCCGAGGGCCAGATCGCCTGATCAGCCGGTTACAGGATCGAGCGGATTTTGGCAAGGAAATCGGCGTTCGTCGGATATTTCAGCAGAATCCGCGTCAATTGCTCCATCGCTTCGACCGGACTGAGCGAGATCAGACTGCGTCGCAGCAGGGTGACCCCTTCCAGAACTTCCGGCGAGAGAATCTTCTCTTCGCGTCGGGTTCCTGACTTGGAAATATCAATTGCCGGCCAGATCCGTCGTTCAGCGAGGTCCCGGCTGAGTACCATTTCCATGTTCCCGGTCCCTTTGAACTCGAGGAAAATGGCTTCGTCCATCCGGCTTCCGGTTTCGATCAGGGCGGTGCCGACGACAGTCATCGAGCCCCCCTCATCAAACTGTCGTGCCATACCGAACATTTTCTTGGGAAGGTCCATCGCTTTGACATCCAGCCCCCCTGTCCCCGTTCGACCCGTATTGGTCCATTTATTGAAGGCCCGTGCGGTTCGAGTGATACTATCGAGCAGCAGAAAGACATCCCGCCCCGCTTCGGCCATCCGCTTGGCTCGCTCAAACACCAGCTGACTGACACGAATATGATTCTCGACTTCACGGTCGAGTGACGACGCGACGACTTCACCCTTCACCCGACGACGCATCTCGGTCACTTCCTCAGGTCGCTCGTCGATCAGCAACACGATCAGGTAAATGTCGGGATAGTTCGTACTGACCGAGTCAGCAATTTCCTGCAGCAGCATCGTCTTACCCGTGCGAGGAGGGGCGACGATCAAGGCTCGCTGGCCTTTGCCAATCGGTGTTAATAAGTCCATCACCCGCATGGTAATCGGGGTTGATGCGGTTTCGAGTTTGATCTGAACGTGCGGATTGATTGGCGTTAGCGAGTCGAAATTTTTGATTTCGGCGTACTGTTCAGGAAGCCGACCTTCGATCGATTGAATCGAGCGAAGCCGCGGTCCCTGTCCCCGTCCACCAGGAATGCTCTCACCGGTGATGAGAACTCCTTCACGAATCCCGTATTTTTCCAGCAGTGATCCCGAAACGAACGAGTCGGTCTCTTGTGAGACATAACCCGCTTTGGGATCTCGCAAAAACCCATACCCCTTGGGATGAAGTTCGAGAATCCCTTGAACGAGTGTGACGGATTCGGGACCAACTCGTTCTCCACGATCCTGATTGGCTCGCGGTTCGTTGTAGGTTCGACCCCCACCTCCCGAATTGGATTGACCTCCGTATTGAGAACGTCGGTTATCCTGTGGCGGACGGCGTTGGCCACGGCCTGGTGGTTGCTGATTGTAGCCCTGCTGTCCTTGTGGCTGATTGTATCGGCCTTGAGGTGGTCGCTGTTGCTGCTGCTGTGCGGGAGGCTGGCTCGCATAATTCCCTGGCCCCTCGGCCTGACCCGCAGGTCCTCGACCCCGCCCCCGACGTCGGCGACGGCGGCGATTCAATCCCCCATCCGCAAATCCCTCAGGACCCGTTGGGTACCCCTCTTGACCCACGGCAGCTCCGCCAGAAGAAGGCTCGTCTGACGCATTCGCAGCAATGCCACGCTCGCTGTCGATCTCATCGCTGCGGTTCCGACTCTCATCGACCCGATCATCTGTGCGACGATCATCTGTGCGGCGATCATCTGTGCGGCGATCATCTGTGCGGCGATCATCCGTCCGGCGATCATCCGTCCGGCGATGCCGTGGCGCCGGTGTGGCCTGCTCACGAACCGGTTCGGAAATCGGCTCGACAACCGACTCAACGTGTTCCACTACCGCTGAGACCTCAGCGGATGCCGCTGAAGCCGCAGTAGCCCGAGGGGCCCGCGTTCGCCGGGGCCGTTCCGCCGGGGTGGCTGGAACTGCTGGTTCGGCTCGTTTCGTCCGAGTCTTTCTCGGGGGGGGCTCGGGGACTAACGAATCGAAATCCATATCTTGTTCAGTGGGATAACGTTCGGCTTCGGCTCGAACCGCCGCAAACTCTTCCAGCGCATCCTCGATCAAGGGCTTGGCTGTCTGCGATTCCGCCGATCCAGATCCTCGCATTTCTCGAGATTCCGTCGTGTCAGCCTTTTTTGTGCGACGACGAACTACACGCTTGGGAGAATCCGAACTTTGATCAGCGGTCATAAACAATTCCATTGGCTAAACACACTCGATACGAGCGGGCAAGAACATCTCGACGCGGTGGAATGGCTTGCTTCCATCCCGCGGAGTCAACATCGATTCAGATGGGAAGCCCCAGCACATCCAGGCGGGTTCCATTCACTTAAGGGCGTTACATTACCTAAGGACATTACATTCGCAGAATCCCGCTTCAGGGATCCACGCTTAAAATTCCCAGCACAACGACTCGAATTCGTCCGTCGAAATGCAGTGAAGAAAGCGGCGTACAGCCTAAAAATCCATTACCAGCACGCGAAACAATCACTAAACCATCGCATCCGATCGAAAACCCGCTGACAGCAGCTCGCAGTCGTCCCGATGAACCGGAAAACTCGTCCCAGTGAACCAGAAAATTCGTCCGAAAAAAACCGGAAAACTAGGCGGTGACCCGGAAAACCACAACCTCTGTTAAAAATGAAATCGGCGGCGAAATCAACAATCGCCTCAATGCCTTCATCCAGAACAGAAACAGCGACGGCCTGAGAACCACTAAAGTGACAGCAGATTGAGTGGCCGTCAACAACCAGAGTCAGAACACAAACAGAAATGGTTCTGTATCACTCAGCATGTTAACGGTGGACTCAAGATGCCACAGCCCCGCCGGACAGTTACGACCGCAAGGAGCTATCACGATTACTTGGACATCTTGTACTTGGACATCTTGCGAAGCGAGCTGACTCAAAACCAGAGATTTTGAATCGGTGCCAACCGGGAATGCCGATCGACCCTTGGATCATATCGAGCGGCGACGTTATGTCAATTCAACTCTTTTACTCAAATTGGCAAAATCCGCACTTGGCTCAAAAAAACTCCCTTCAGATCCGCACACTCATGGGAAAAACCTGCGTTATCACGCTTTTGACACCCCTTTCGTGAGAAATTCTTCTCCATTTCAATCGTTCGTCTCCTTCCGAAAAACCGAACGAACTGGAAAAACTGACTCAAGTTCCCCATGCTTTTCCAAGCATGATCGTGACGACAGACGCTTATTCCCCTAACTTTACTCGAATCCATCCCTCGACCGTGGCCGCATCTACGTGATTTGAATCAAGATCGCGATCCCGATCCGGCGGATTCGTTCTGCCGGGAAACGGAGACCTTGTGGAATCGAACCCTTTTTCTATAAGCAATCTGAGTATGCCGCAGCTGACCCTCACTTCACAACTTTTGCTTGCAGCCTTGATCGGTCTCGGCGCTGACTGTTCCGGATTCGCCGCCGACGCAATCAAACCCTGCAAGATCGTCGTCACCGAAAAAGGGACCGGATGGCCTGTGCCACTCGTCGAACTCAAAACTACCCACCATGCTCGCTTTGTCACCGACAACAACGGAATCATCGCGTTTGATCTACCCGAATTGATGGGCCACGAGACTTGGTTCGACCTTCAAGGGCACGGTTATGAAGTCCCCCCGGATTTCCTGGGATTTCGCGGGGTTCAGCGGATTCCTGAACCCGGCAAAACACTGGAAATTCAGGTCGACCGAAAAATCATCGCCAAACGCCTGGGGCGATTGACCGGCTCGGGACGCTTCGCAGAAAGCCAGAAGCTTGGCCTGGAAGCTGACTGGCACGACCTCCCGATCGCAGGATGCGACAGTGTCCAAAACGCGATTTATCAGGGGAAACTCTTCTGGGTCTGGGGGGATACCACTCCCGCTCGATACCCCTTAGGGGTCTTTGATATGACCAGTGCGACAACCCCCCTGCAACCGCTGAAAACCCCGGAACCTCCGCTTCGTCTGAAATTCGATTACTTTCAGGACTCCCAAAATCAGCCGCGTGGCGTCGCAAAAATGCCCGGTAGTGGCCCAACCTGGCTCAGTGGTTATGTCAGTCTCCCCGATGCCTCAGGTCGGATGCGGTTGCTGGGAAGCTACATCAAAGTCAAGCCACCACTGGAAGCGTACGAATGTGGGTTATGCCTCTGGAATGACACCAAAGCCGAATTCGAGCCACTCCGAACCCTCTGGACCAAGTCGACCACCACCCCCGATTGCCCGATTGTCCCCGATGGGCATGCGGCCCGTTGGAAAGATGACAGCGGCACGGATTGGGTTCTCTTCGGAAATCCGTTCCCCAAATTACGCTGCCGCGCGACCTTCGAAGCTTGGCAGGACTCGGCTCAGTGGGAAGTTCTTCAGCCACAGCCACAGCTCATTGCTGCAACTCATTCCGACAATGCCGACAATGCCGCTCCTGAAAAGCGGGTCGAACCACACACCGGCTCCATCGCCTGGAACGAATATCGCCAGCGGTGGGTCACCGTTTTCATGCAAAAATTCGGTAAACCCTCCGCTTTCGGTGAACTCTGGTATGCAGAATCACCATCCCCCACGGGTCCCTGGGGAGCTGCGGTGAAAGTGCTTTCTCATAATCACTACACCTTCTACAACCCGCGACTTCATCAGGAATGGTCTGCTCCTGATTCTCCGATTCTGCTGTTTGAAGGGACGTATACCAAACAGTTTACCGACCACGCCGAAGCAACCCCCCGCTACGAATACAATCAGATGCTCTACCGACTTGACCTGAACGACCCGGCACTCGCCCCGGCACAAAAATGAGCGTCAGAAGTCGTGGTGAAGGAAGTCGTGGTGACCAAATCGCGATGGCAGACTAATCGGTGGAGACCTTGATCGATGAAAACACTTGCCACAATCCTGGCGGATATCGCCGCACTGCAGCCAGACAAACCACTGTTTGTGTTCCCGGAAAACCGCTGGAATCCCCACGAGGCGATCTCGTACGCCGAACTGGCGACAAGGTCCGCAGCGGCGGCTCGCTCATTACTCAATCAGGTCCAACCAGGGGATCGCGCATTGCTGCTCTTTTCGACGGGAGCCCCCTTCTGGGAGGCTTTTCTGGGAGCTCTCGCTTGCGGTGTGATTGCGGTTCCGCTGCACATCCCCCGTTTCCGTCGGAGCGGAGAATCGTTAGAGGAACTTTGTCGAGATTGCCAGCCGTCGATCGTGTTGACGGACGAAAAAACCGCCGAATTCCTGCAGCGGCCAGCGAATCAACACCTCGCCGTCAGCCAACTTCCGCGCATCACTCCCAGCGAATGGCGTCACGAGACCGCCACCGGGGGGCCTCGTCCTGCGTCCGAGCATGATCTCGCCCTGCTGCAATACACGTCGGGTTCCACGGCACAACCCAAAGGGGTGCAAATCTCGCACGGAAATTTGCTCGCCAATCTTACCATGATCCGTGACCAGATGGGGATCAGGGAAGGGGAGGATACGGGTGTCACCTGGCTCCCCCATTACCACGATATGGGACTCGTTGGGAGCTATCTGACGACCCTTTTCACACAGAACACCACGATCTGCCTCCCACCCGAAGACTTTATTCTGCGACCGGCAAAATGGTTGGAACAGATTTCCACGCATCGCGCCAGCGTCTGTGGTGGACCCGATTTTGCCTATCGCCTGTGTACAGAAAAAATTCCGGACGATCAATTGGCGAACATCGACCTCACCTCATGGCGAATCGCTTATGTCGGAGCGGAGCGGATCCGAGCCGAAACGTTGCTTCGATTCACAAGAAAATTCGCTGATTGCGGGTTCCGCGAGTCTGCATTTTTCCCCTGCTACGGACTGGGTGAAGCAACACTCATGGCGACAGGGGGCCCCCCGGAACGCCCACCCGTCCTGCGAGAGATCAGCTCTGAAGCGATGAGAACCAACCGAATTACTCCACCCACATCGCCGCAAGACGCAACCACAATGGTCGGCTGCGGAAAAACCTTTTTGGGGTCGCACGTCGTGATTCAAGATCTCGAAACCGGCCAACTGCTGCCGGACGAGCGAATTGGTGAGGTTTGCTTGTCAGGCCCCGCCGTCACTCAGGGATATTTCCATCGCGACGAGTTGAATGAGCAGGCTTTTTCAATGATCACCCTCGATGATCACTCGCAACGATTTCTTCATACCGGTGATCTTGGCTTTCTGTCACAAGGGGAATTGTTCATCACCGGACGAAAACGAGAAATCCTCATTATCCGGGGCCGAAACCTTTCGCCCGAAGATATCGAGCAGTCCTTCAGTGGCTTGCATCCCGCGTTAATTCCGGGTGGAGCCGTCGCATTCTCAATCGATCATCACGGTCAGGAATCCCTGATCCTGGCTGTTGAACTCCAACGAAATGCAGACCAGGATTTCGCGTTGGACCTCGTGGTGACGCAGATTCGCAACCAGGTCATTGTCGCGATCGGAGTGAATCCGATTGAGATTCTCTTGCTGAAGCAAATGGCGATCCCCCGCACCAGTAGCGGCAAGCCGAAACGACTCGCCGTTCGCGATTTCTATCTCAATGGCACCTTGGAATCACTGTTTCGTGAGCAACCAGCCCATGAAGTCAACAAAATAATCTGAGGTTGCGGTTAACCGAAAGCTTGACCACAAGTGAGCGCCTGCTTATGTTTACCCGACGCGGCCGAAAATTCTCGTTATCCTTTATCGTGTTCGGTCGATAAGTCGGCTCGGTTCAACATCCGTTGAGCCATGATTTTGTTTTAAAGTTTTTCTGGAGACCTCTGATGCCGAAAAAACCTCGTTCCCTGCGTGGTTTCACTTTGATTGAACTGTTGGTGGTGATTGCCATCATTGCTGTGCTGATCGCCTTGTTGCTTCCTGCGGTGCAGCAGGCACGGGAAGCGGCTCGCCGCACGCAGTGCAAAAACAACCTCAAACAACTCGGTCTGTCGCTACACAACTATCATGACACCTTCGGTGAATTCCCCGATGCCAGTTACCTGGATACTTGGTCCAGCAATCCCAATGCCATCAATTCGCAATGGGGTTGGTCGGTGATGATCCTTCCCTACATGGATCAGGCCAACCTGTACAACCAGCTGAACATCGGTTCCAGCACGTTTGAGCAGGCGGCAAATGATCCCGTTCGCCTGGCGACCTTGCGAAAAGGTCTTCCCGTCTTCATCTGTCCGTCGGATCCCGAGCAATCCGTGAATCGGAATCGCCCCTTCCAGCAAAAAACCAGCGGTGGTTTGTGTGCCGGAATGATTTTGCCCAGCACCATCCAATTTGGCAAATCAAATTACCTGGCCTGCAATGGCAACCACGATAACGATGGAATTTTCGACAGCGGTAATAACCGCAGGGTAGGGATGCGAGACATTACCGACGGAACAACCAACACCATCATGGTCGGTGAACGAAGCAGCGTAAAGTGGGCCCAACAGACGGTTGCCGCTGGACCTTGGGCCGGTGTCTGGGCCGGACAGGAACTCTCGTGTGACGGGATCACCAACGTCTGGTCCCTTGCAGGCAAGACCGAGTTTCAGATGAATACCGGAAAACACAGCGATGTCGCCGGCAGCACCACTGCCACCGATCAAGCATTGATCGCTTACGGCAGTACTCATACCGGGGGAGCACAATTCCTGATGGCCGATGGATCTGTTCGGTTCCTCAGTGAAAACATCCAATGGAATGAGCTTCCCAACAGCTACAGCGATGTCGGAGTCTATCACCTGCTAGGCTCGATTGCTGATGGACGTGTCATTGGTGAGTTCTAATCCTTGGTCACCTGCAATCCCCCGCTTTTTTGTCAACGACAGTATTCTTTCTCTTTGAAGATCTCTTTAATGATATTCCGGAAAAACACAGAGAGATTCCCGATCCAGTCGAGACGTCCCTGTTCCTCTTTTGTTACGCTCACGTTGGCCTCAGTACTTGCGATCATCTTATCGGGATGTGGTGGGTACAATGGACCGAGTGAATACGACAAACTCAAACAAAAGGAACAAGGGTTTGCCGGAATCATTGCGGCGGCAGGGGGGAGCGCGGTCAAAGAGGGGAAAGCCATGCATGGGTTTCAGATGACCGGTTGGAGCATCGATCTTGCCAATGCGGACATCAACGAGACGCTCATTGCCAAAATCATTGAGGTCGCCCAGAATGACCCAGTTTTCCAGCTGAATTTCAGTGGTTCCAACATTACCAATGAACAGTTGGAGGAACTCGATTCCGGAAGCGTCCTGCAAAAAACCGTCGACCTGAACCTCAGCAAAACCTCCATCACTGACGCCGGACTGGATACACTGAACAACCTCTTTTGCCTGACAACCTTGAACCTGAAGGAATCGGGCGCTACGGCCGCAGGAGCGAAACGGTTGGGTGATCGAAAAATTGCCAATCCGACAACTCCCGCTCCCTTCAAAAAGCAACCTCAATTGACGATCTAAAGAAAAATGGTTTTCCACGCAATCATTCGTTGATGCTTGTGAAATCATTACGGAACTCAGATCATCACACGGCGTTGGAGCCTGCTCCGACGCCGTGTTTTTTAATGATTA
The DNA here is from genome assembly GCA_945869955.1 of Schlesneria paludicola DSM 18645. Classification (GTDB taxonomy): domain Bacteria; phylum Planctomycetota; class Planctomycetia; order Planctomycetales; family Planctomycetaceae; genus Schlesneria; species Schlesneria paludicola_B. The sequence continues at coordinate 9,348 of CAMBQP010000064.1, read as the reverse complement.
CCAAACGATTTTCAACTCCATAACTCAACTCAGTAACTCGACTCAGTAAAGCGTAAAAACATGTGGAACTGGACAATTCTGGTCGCCGGAATCGCTGTTTGCTCGAGTTCAACTTTGCTCGGGGCCGAGCTAACCCTCGCCCGGCTGTTTAACAACCATGCCGTGCTGCAGCGAGACCAGCCGTTGCCGGTCTGGGGTTGGGCGAACCCGGGCGAGAAAATTCGTGTGGAACTGGGAGACCAGTCTGCCGAGACCGTGACGGATCCACAGGGAAAATGGCTGGTTCGGCTCGGCCCCCAGCCCGTCAAGAAAACTCCGCTGTCACTCAGGGTGACCGGCAGCAAGACCATTGAATTGCAAGACATTCTGCTGGGAGATGTCTGGCTATGCAGTGGACAGTCGAACATGGAGTTTCCGCTTGGGGCCTGTGATGCGGCCACAGATATTCAGGCGGCCGATTTTCCCCTCATTCGGCACTTCGGTGTTGACTACCATTTTGCTGCGAATCCACAGTCGGATGTCAAAGGCCAATGGCAGATCTGCTCGCCGCAACAGGTACCGGGATTCAGTGCCGTCGGATTCTACTTTGCACGAAAAGTTCATGGGGAAACCGGCGTGCCGATCGGTCTCCTTCGATCCTCGGTCGGCGGCACGAATATCGAGTGCTGGATGTCTCAGGAAACGCTGCTGAACACCCCCGAACTCGAACCCTTTGCCAAGTTGATGCGGGAATCCCTCGCCGACTATCAGCGACAACTCGCCGCAGCACTCCCCGAAATCGAAGCCTGGACGGCCCGCAGTCGTGCCGCGATACAAGCGGGTGAACCGATTCCCCTGCCCCCGACCTGGCCGGAATTTCCCTTTGGTGAAAAGATGTTTCGCCCGCGCTGTGTCACTCTGCATAACGGGATGATCGCGCCACTCGTTCCTGCCGCGATCAAAGGGGTATTGTGGTATCAGGGTGAAAACAACGCCGGGGGGGCGTTTGAAGGACAACAGTATCTCGCCAAGAAAAACGCCATGATTCACGATTGGAGAAAGTGGTTTGGCAATCCGCAATTACCATTCTATTTCGTTCAGTTAGCCGCCTGGCAACCGGCACGCGACAACCCTGCCGGGGGGGATGGTTGGGCCCAGTTTCGAGACGCACAACGCCGCTGTTTGACGATCCCACATACCGGAATGGCATCAGCGGTGGATATTGGGGACGCCGAAGATATCCACCCGAAAAACAAGTTTGACGTTGGCGAAAGATTGGCTCGTTGGGCCCTGGCCAATGAATATGGTCAAAAGTTGGAACCGAGTGGCCCGCTGTTCCGAGAACTTCAGCTGGAGGGTGAGACCGTCCGCGTCCGCTTTGACCACCTCGGCTCGGGTTTGATGATTGGCCGTAAAACTGGCCGCGCTCCCGCTGTCGTTGACCCGACCCGACCGCTGCAGCGTTTTGCCATTGCGGGGGCTGATCGAAAGTGGCACTGGGCCGTGGCACGAATCGATCGAGACTCCGTGGTCTGTTCTCATCCTGACGTGAAACAACCGATCGCGGTTCGCTATGCTTTCAGCATGAACCCAGACGGTGCCAACCTGTATAATCTCGAGGGATTGCCAGCATCCCCGTTCCAAACCGATGATTGGTGAGCAAGCTGACCGCTTGGTCAAAGACAGGGAAGGGGAGTCCCCCCGCCCAATCGACCGAATCGACTGACGTACAGAATGCGCATCGAGTCCACAAACTTCTTTTTGAATGAAATCCATGATGAATCGATGTCATTTGCTGCTGATAATGGTGGTGGCGCTGGGAATGGCGACAGCAAACGAGTCTGCGGCCCAGATCCTGGATAAACAGAAACAACTCCAGTCACAGACCTTCTGGGATAATCGTGACTGGGATTGGTACATCGAAAATATTCCTTTTTTTGAATGTCCCGATGCAGACATCACCACCACGTATTACTACCGTTGGGAACTGTTAACCAAGCATCTGACGTATGGATCACCCAATAGCGGCTATTCGTTCACGGAATTCATTGATCGTCCATTCTGGTCAGGAACCTATGGTGCCATCAGTTGTCCTGCTGGCCACCAGCTCTACGAGGCTCGCTGGTTGCGGCAGCCGCAGATTGCGCGAGATTACGCTCGTTACTGGTTCCGGACCCCCGGAGCCCAGCCACGCAACTACAGTACCTGGCTGGCGGATGCCATCTGGTCCGTTGATCAGGTCCATCCCGATCGTCCGTTTCTGATTGACCTCTTGCCCGATTTGATTCGGAACTATGAAGGGTGGGAGCAGCGGCATTTTGTTCCTGAGGTCGGCCTCTTCTGGCAAACCGGGCACGATGACGGGATGGAATTCAATATTAACAGCCGACAGACCCCCGATATTTTGCGGGGAGCCCCCAGTTACCGCCCCTCATTCAATGCCTATCTGTGGGCCGATGCAACCGCGATCGCACGAATCGCCCAGCTGGCTGGTGAAGCTGACGTGGCAGCGGTTTACTCGAAAAAAGCCGAAAACCTCAAACAAAAAATGCAGGACTTGCTCTGGGACAAACAGCGTCAGTTCTTTTTTCCGGCATTCAAAAATGATGAAACGCGTGAGGGACACCAGATCAAAGCCCTGTCCCGCACCTACGAAACCGGGCAGTTTGCTGGCGATCCTCATGGACGCGAACTGATCGGCTATGTCCCCTGGCAGTTCAATATGCTCGATTCCGATCGGGGCTACGAAGTGGCCTGGAAAAAACTGATGGACCCGAATGCGTTCTATGCCGATTTTGGACCCACCACCGTTGAACGCCAGGATCCGCTGTTTCTCTTACAAAAATCCTGTTGTTGGTGGAGCGGCCAGTCCTGGCCTTATGCCACCACACAGACGCTGAAGGGACTTGCCAATCTGCTGCAAAGCGGAAAGACCTCGCCTGTAACCTCCGCAGACTACGTGAAACTGCTCCGAAACTACGCTCGTTCGCATCGTAAAGAGGGGAGACCCTATCTTGCCGAGGCCTTGCACCCCGATACGGGATCGTTTGAAGGGCACGATGCCTACCAACACAGCGAACACTACTTCCATTCGGGGTACTGCGATCTGGTGATCACCGGACTGGTGGGATTGAAGCCGGTCAGCCTCAACCGACTGGAAGTCCACCCCCTGGCCCCTGCAACCTGGGACTGGTTTGCACTTGACGATGTCATGTATCAGGGTCGCCGGATCAGCGTGATCTGGGATCGCCTCGGCACACGTTACGGACAGGGCCCGGGACTGACGGTCATCGCGGATGGAGAGCGATTGGTGACCTCATCCAAACTGGAACGAATCCCCGTCGACCTTCCCCCCGTCGCTTCACGGCCGCAGACTGCCACCCGACCGGAAACCACGGTGAACTTTGTCGTCAATAATGACGGGACCTATTATCCACGCCTGACCGCTTCTTATTCCTCTCCGCAAAGTTCGATCAGCAAGCTGAATGACGGCAACTTCTGGTACCTTCCCCATCCCCCAAATCGCTGGACCTGTGAAGGATCCACTCTGGACACCGATTCGGTACTGATCGATTTTGGTGAGCCGCGCTCGATTCACACCGTCAAGTTCTATCCACTGGATGACACCGATCAACGAGCATCCTCGGTCCGGACACCGCAGCGAGTCGAACTGGATGCCTGGTCAGCCGGTGCCTGGCGTCCCATTGCCTCGTCCAGCAGCGACCTCTCCAACCCGGTCGGACATCGAGCCAATGTCGTCCGCTTTGAACCGATCTCGGTATCCAAGCTCAGGATGACGCTCCATCATCCCGCCGAGGGCAAATCGGGACTGACGGAAATTGAAGCCTGGGGCGACACCATTTTACCGCTGGCACCCGCGGCTCCCCCCACAGGAAACTTGGCGTATCATCCGGGCCCAAAGCAAAACAGCACACAATACCCCAAAGCAAGCGCCTCGCACACATCCCGTTTTGACCGCGTCGAGCTCGCAAACGATGGGCTGGCGAGTTTTTTACCAAGTCCAGCCAATCGCTGGACGAGCTACGAATCGAAATCGGCCACCGATTGGCTGGAAATTGACTTTGGCCAGAAACGCGAGTTTCGGCGGATTGAACTGGCGATCTATGACGACCGCGGGGGAGTGCAAGCTCCTGCCTCCTATGTCGTTCAGTTCTGGGATGGAACGGAGTGGCACCCGGTCTCGGGCGAGCAAAAATCACCTGAGCAACCGATTGGTGGCCAATGGAACGAAATTCGCTTCAATTCTGTCACCGCGTCGAAGGTCCGCGTGGTGTTTACGCATCGAGGCCAGGCACGCAGTGGCCTGTCCGAGATTCTGATCTGGAACGAATGATCATCCCAAAAAAAACGGCATCCTCACCATCAGACTCAAAGGAACTCGATGCCAGCCAAACTCAGCCCCCAAGATGAGCATCGCTTCGACAAATGGATCGCCCTGCTGGCGACGGTCGCGATCGCCGCTCATCTGGCCTTACGATGGACCACAACCGGTTCCACCCAGTTGGGGCCGCTCGCCATTCAGGACTGGCCCCTGATCATCGCTTTGATCGGGGGTGGGCTGCCGCTGGTCTTGGAACTGATCTGGAAGCTAGTGCATTGGGAGTTTGGATCGGACCTGCTTGCAGGACTCTCGATCATTACTTCCGTCATTTTGGGGGAATATCTGGCAGGGACGATGGTGGTCTTGATGTTATCGGGTGGCGAAGCACTCGAAGCGTTTGCCGTCAAAAGTGCCTCGTCGGTCCTGGATGCACTCGCCCGCCGCATGCCAACCATCGCACACCGCAAGTCGGGCGAATCGATTGTCGATCTCGCCATCGATCAAGTGGCAATCGGGGACACACTGGTAGTATTCCCACACGAAGTCTGCCCCGTGGACGGAACGGTTCAAGCGGGGGCCGGATCGATGGACGAGTCCTTTTTGACGGGTGAGCCCTACTTGATGCCGAAGTCGCTCGGATCGACCGTGCTTTCGGGTGCCATGAATGGAGTGGCGGCGCTCACCATCCGTGCGGACAAACTGGCAGTGGATTCCCGTTATGCCCAGGTCATGCATGTGATGCAGGCCGCTGATGAAAATCGACCGCAAATGCGGCGGATTGGCGATAAACTGGGCGCATTTTATACCCCGCTGGCCATCGCGCTGGCACTGTTGGCGTGGTGGTTGAGTGGCGATGTCGTGCGGTTTCTGGCGGTACTGGTAGTGGCAACCCCTTGTCCGCTGCTGATTGCCATTCCTGTCGCCATCATCGGATCGATTTCTCTGGCAGCACGGCGGGGAATTATTATCCGTGATCCGTCCGTGCTGGAACGACTGGATACTTGCCGCGTCGCCATCTTCGACAAGACCGGAACATTGACGTACGGGCGTCCCGCATTGACGGAAGTGATCCCCGGTCCGGGGCTTTCCGAGGATGAGGCCCTGGCGATAATCGGCAGCCTCGAACGATACTCGAAACATCCTCTGGCCTCGGCAATCACGGCACTGGCAAATGAACGTAAGCTGCGCGGTTGTGAAGTGAGCGAAGTTCATGAACTTCCCGGCGAAGGCCTGACCGGAGTCGTCGCAGGGCGCCGGGTTCGAGTCACCAGTCGAGGCAAACTGACGAAACAGAACTCGAGCGATCAAATGTCGAAAATTCTCGAGAGTCTCCCGCCGCAGGTGGCGGGAATGGAGTGCATTGCGATTATCGATGATGTGATTCCCGTGACGTGTCGGTTCCGCGATCAGCCCCGTAAAGAAGGAATCTCGTTCGTTCATCACCTCAGTCCTAAGCATCACTTTCAAAAAGTGATGATTGTTTCGGGTGACCGCGAATCCGAGGTCCGTTATTTAGCGGATTTGGTGGGAATCAAGGACGTTTATTTCAGTCAGACCCCGGAACAGAAACTCGCACTGGTGCGGAGCGAAACACAGCAAGCGAATACGGTCTTTGTCGGCGATGGCATCAACGACGCCCCCGCCTTAACCTCGGCAACCGTCGGAATCGCTTTGGGTGGCAGCACGGATATTGCCTCGGAAGCGGCCCATGCGGTGATTCTGGATAGTTCGCTCAGTAAAGTCGATGAACTGCTCCACATTGGCCAGCAACTGCGCCGGATCGTATTGCAGAGTGCTGTAGGAGGAATGTTGTTCAGCCTGGGTGGAATGGTCCTGGCAGCAAGCGGACTGTTGTCACCTGTCACCGGAGCAATTACTCAGGAAGTGATCGACCTGCTCGCCGTCCTGAATGCGCTTCGTGCGGCCCAAAGCCCCTCGCAATTGACCGACTTCGACGACCCTCCCTCACGGTCGACCTGATGCGATTGCTCAATCAGAGTCCGATCACCATCAACTGCTGCTGCTGATGATGATGATGGCTGAATGCCCCGACTCACGGTAGAACGACAGTTGTGATCACGCGCTGTATCTGGACGCTGCGGAAAGCTCCCTGAAATGAATCACCCGAAGGATCCCTTCTGGTCTGGTGAGATCGGTCGAATTTGCGAGCTCGTCCAGAGTTCGATCACAGGCCTTTCCATGGCTGAGGCTCAGCGACGCGAGCAGGAATTCGGCCCGAATTCGATCGAAATCCGTCAGGAATTTGGCTGGGGACCCGCCGTATGGGCTCAGCTCCACAGTCCGATTACGCTGATGCTGATTTTCTCGGCAGGCCTGTCGTTCTGTCTCGGTGAACAGACCGAAGCCTCGATCATCCTGTTGATTATCGCCATCAGTGCTGGCCTCGGAGTCTGGCAAGAACAAAGTGCCTCCAAGATTATCGAGAAACTGCTGGCTCTGGTTCAAACCACGGCCATGGTCTGGCGCGATGGCAAACCGGTTGCTGTCCCCGCAACCCAGATTGTGATCGGGGATGTCCTCGAACTCTCGGCGGGAGCCTCGGTTCCCGCCGACTGCCGGTTACTCAGTAGCTGCAGCCTGTTTGTCAACGAAGCGACCCTGACCGGAGAAACCTTCCCCGTTGATAAACTGCCCGGGGACTTACCCGCGCAGACTTCGCTGGCACAACGGACGAATTCCCTGTTCTGCGGAACACATGTGGAAAGCGGCACAGGTCAGGCACTCGTTGTCCGCACGGGTAGGGACACCGAATTTGGTGGCATTTCCCAGCGGCTGGAACTGCGGCCCCCGCAAACCGAATTCGAACTGGGGGTGACACAGTTCGGCTACTTTCTCATGGAAGTGACACTGGTCCTGATCGTCGTCATTTTCGTGGTGAATGTGATGCTCCACCGACCCGTCTTGCAGTCCTTCCTGTTTTCGCTCGCCCTGGCGGTCGGCCTGACACCCCAGTTACTCCCCGCAATCATCAGCGTGAATCTGGCTCATGGGGCTCGGCGTATGTCCGAAAAGCATGTCGTGGTCCGCAAGCTGGCATCGATCGAAAATTTCGGCAGCATGGATGTCCTTTGTTCTGATAAAACCGGAACCTTGACGGAGGGGGTAATTCATGTCGCAGGGATGCTGGACACCCAAGGCCAAGAATCTGCGACGGTCAAACGGCTGGCCATCATCAATGCCTCTCTGCAGTCAGGTTATGCCAATCCGATTGATCAGGCGATTCGTGAAACCCCCAACGGCGATATTTCATCCTGGACCAAGCTGGATGAAATCCCCTACGACTTCATTCGCAAACGCCTGGGGGTCCTCGCCACCGATGGGACACATCCAGTTCTGATCACCAAAGGAGCGTTCGCAAATGTCTTGGCGGTCTGTTCGACGGTCCAGAGACCCGATGGTGTGTCCCAACCGGTCTCCGAATTACGAGCATCGCTGGAACAGCAGTTTCGTCAGCTGAGTGAGCAGGGGTTGCGCGTGCTGGGAATCGCTCAACGAGACTGGGGCACGGTCCAGGGAAGGGGAGAGGCTGCCGCAGAATTGACGAAAGCGAGTGAATCAGAGATGACGTTTGTCGGTTTCATCGTCCTGCACGATCCCCCGAAAGCCGATGTGGCTCAGACTATTCAGGAATTGAATCGTCTCGGGGTCAAATTGAAAATGATCACCGGTGACAATGCCCTGGTCGCCGCCAATGTTGCCAGACATGTCGGTTTGTCCGAGTCGCTGATCCTGACCGGCCCTGAATTGATGCATCTCAGTGACGAGGCGTTGATTCAGCGAGCCCCGACCATCGATGTTTTTGCACAGATTGAACCTAACCAGAAAGAGCGGATCATCCTGGCGCTGAAGAAGGGGGGCTGTGTGGTCGGGTATCTGGGGGATGGAATCAACGATGCACCCGCGTTGCATGCTGCAGATGTCGGGATCTCGGTCGATACGGCGGTGGATGTGGCGAGAGAAGCGGCCGATATCGTCCTGCTGGAACACAATCTCGACGTACTGAAAGCGGGAATCCAGGAAGGACGAGTCACCTTTTCCAATACGTTGAAGTATGTCCACATGGCAACCAGCGCCAACTTCGGCAACATGTTCAGTATGGCGGCCGCATCACTGTTTCTCGATTACCTGCCGCTACTTCCCTCGCAAATTCTGTTGATGAATCTGTTAACGGATTTCCCCGAGATGGCGATCGCCTCGGATAGCGTTGACCCCGAACTGACCCAGAAACCACGTCGCTGGAACGTTCGCGACATTCGGAATTTTATGCTGATCTTCGGTCCAATCAGTTCGCTCTTCGACTTTCTCACCTTCGGGGCATTATTAGTGCTGCTGCAGGCGAATGTCGAACAGTTCCGCACTGGATGGTTCCTGGAATCGGTCGCCTCGGCCGCATTGATCGTCCTGGCGGTACGAACCCGACGCCCATTGTGGGGCAGCCGCCCATCGAATGGATTGCTTTGGTCGACACTGTTCGTCGTCGGGATCACACTGCTGATCCCGTTCACACCCTTAAACACCCGCTTAGGATTTGTGCCGCTGACGGGTCTGTTCTTCGTCACGTTAATCGGTTTGCTTGGGGGCTACCTGGGTTTGGTCGAACTCGCAAAACGCTGGTTCTATTCGTCTGATGCACCTCGTTAAGCGCCTCGTTAACCGTTTCGTTTTTTGGGCCTTGAGACTATTCGTTGACCGCTCTTGATCATGGCGAAACCAAGTCTTCGAGCAGTTTTGCGATTTTTTCGGTCAGCTCTACGGCACCAATGCCTGTAATCAGAATTTTTTTGTGGGGGGAGGTCTGTCCGCTGAGCAATTCCAGTTGGCGTTTTTTCAGCCCGAGCGATTTGGCGAGCAGTTCGAGAATTGCTGCAGTCGCTTTCCCTTTTTCGGGTGCTTGGCAAACGGCAACTTTCAGCGCCCCATCATGAATACCAGTGATGGCGTTGCGTCGCGCAGCGGGTTGTGCTTTGACGGAGATGACGATCCCCTGGTCGTTTTCTTCGAGCGAA
>CAMBQP010000063.1 GCA_945869955.1 Schlesneria paludicola DSM 18645 | reverse complement strand
GTCACAGGTGGCCGTTGATCAGGCGAAAACAGTCGATTCACCACCCCATCCGAAAAATTCAGTAGCAGCACCGCGATCATTGCGAACAGCAACGATCCGGGTGAAATTGCGAGCGTTGCCGCCTCGAACAAACGGAGACCGGGAAGTTGTTGACGAAACGAAAAACGACCACAGGGGACCTGATCTGGCATTCCCAATCCTTATGTCACTCGGTTTTTCTCAGGATCTGCGTGAAATAATCCAGTATCCCCTGCGTCTCGACATCCACGAGCACTTCCACATTTTTTTGCCAGACCGGTTGGGAACGTCGATCAAAAACGGTCATTCCCCGTGTCAATCGACCTTCTGTCTCAACATCCACCGAAAGGGTTGTGCGTTTAAAGAGTCGGGGCTGGGAAATGGCGGCCAGCGCGGTGACCTCCGCCAGCCAGATCCCTTCAATTCCAAGATGCTGACGATGAGCTCGCAGGGAAAAGGAGAGCAAATGTTTGAGTAAGCCCCCCCATCGGCGGGATTCGGCGAGATCAAGTCGGTCGAGGTGATCAAAGGTGAGCATCGTCTTATGACTGACATCCCGGGGAACAACGGTTTTCATGGTTGGGGATTTCAACACAACCCGCGCCGCCTCGGGATGGTGAAAAATATTGAAGTCTGCCACCGCCGTGACATCCCCTTCACTGGCGACCGCTCCCCCAAGGCAAACAAGACTTTTCAGATTCCCCAGAAATTCCACATCTCGATCGATCGCCATGGCGACATTGCTCAGCGGACCGAGCGTCAATAATGTGACCTCTCCGGGAAATTCCCGTGCGAGTTCGGACATCAGCTTGGCCGCATCGCGGGGATGGTGCAGGTCTGCCACCGCGACAGGCCACTCCCCCAGTCCCTCGGAACCATGTAGTAATCGCTGCTGGACCAGCCAACTGGGAGAAGGAGCTTCGGATTCCGCCTCGGCCATTCGCTGTGCCCCATCGGCCTGGGCGATTCGGGGCCATTTTTGCGGGTCTAATGCCTCGACGAGCGCCTGCAGATTCCGGCCCGCCTGAACGGGAGAAACCACGCCTCCCACCGCAGTGAGCGCAATCACATCGAGCTCCCGGTCCGCAAGTGCGATCGCAATCGCAAGGGCGTCGCCAATCCCGGAATCGGAATCAATGATGATTTTCTGTGGCATGATCGGGTTCCTTCCACGGCTTCGAGGATCTGGACTCATCGTAAGCCGTCGGGAGTCGCCATTCAATGGTCTACCAGGAAGCCCTGATTTTCTGACAACCACCCCCTATGCGAAAAAGTCTGTTCATTCTGCAAAGTGATCTGCGCGGTGATCTGCACGGTGAGACGATGTCCATGATCGAGATTGGATTGACATTCGTGGCGGGATATCGATAGGTTAACGAGTGATCTGCCGACGAGTTTTGTCAAGGTTTTCAGCATGCTACGCATCAATCAAGGTTCGGCGCACCGTTTTTGTGACGGAATTTCTCGACGACGATTTCTCGAGATCGGGTCGCTGGGGGCCTTCGGTCTGAGCCTCCCCGCCTTGTTAAAAAGCGAGGCAACGGCGGCAGACGCCTCTGGTCGTGGCGCGCGGCACGCCTCAAAACGCTCGGTCATCCTGGTCTGGCAACATGGTGGTCCCTCGCAACTCGACACGTTTGACATGAAACCGCTGGCTCCGTCAGAAATTCGGGGTCCGTACCGGTCGATCGCCTCGTCACTTCCGGGCTTAGAGGTGGGTGAGCTTTGTCCGGAACAAGCCAAAGTGATGGACAAATGTACGGTGATTCGCAGTTTCACCCACGGAAATGGTGACCATTGGGCGGCCGCGCACTGGATGTTAACCGGACGGACGGGTGCTAACGGATCCGACCGCGTTCCTCGACAACCCTCGATGAGTGCCGTCGCTTCACACCTGATTGGGGCCAAAAACCCGGGTGTGCTGACAGCAGTGAACATGAATGATGGCGGTTTTGGCTTTCATGGCGGGGCCTGGCTGGGGGTGGCGCACAATCCGTTTCGGTTTGGCGAATTCAGTTATGGCGACGAGGCAGGCCGGTTGCCAGGTGGTGATCATCGTAGCTTCGCGCTCGTGAATGGCTTGACCCCTGCAGCACTCAACGATCGCGTTGGCTTACAACGACAATTGGATACCCTGCGCAAACGCTTTGACCAGAACAGCACGTTTCGTCAATTGGATGAAGTCGATCAGCAAGCCTTGGACATTTTGCTATCGGGGCGGACGCGTGAGGCATTTGATGTCTCGAAAGAAGACGAAAAAACGCGATTACGATACGGGGATGGTTGGGGCGAACAGGCTCTGGTGGCTCGCCGATTAATCGAGGCCGGGTCGCGATTCGTCACATTGAACACGGGTTATTGGGATGATCATGGGAATTTAAAAGGGGCTCTCGATCAAAAAATGCCCCGCCATGACCGGGCGGTCGGAGTGTTGATTCAGGACTTGGCCGAGCGTGGCATGCTGGACGATACGCTGGTGATCACTGCCGGAGAATTTGGTCGTACGCCGGTGATCAACAAGGATGCCGGGCGTGACCACTGGCCCCAAGCCCAAAGTATCCTGATCGCGGGTGGTGGATATCGACACGGGCAGATCATTGGCAGTACCGATGCCAAAGCCGCTTTTCCCGCTTCTCGTCCAGTCAGCGTCGAAGACTTTTGCGCGATCGTCTACCACGCTGTCGGCTTGTCACCAAACGATACGGTGATCGAACCGTCTGGCCGCCCCGTACACTTGTTGCCCGGCGGAGAAGTTCCGAAGGAACTGCTGTAAGCGGTTTCGTAACGAATTCAGTACGCCATCACGAACTGCGCGTCCTCACAGGGATTGCGGTGTCTCGAGATCGTGATGGATCGGTCGCTGTTTCACACGGACAGACGATGGGGTGTCCCCGTGGCACGATGGATCACGGAGGACCATGCGTCACGCAGGACCACGTACCGTTCATCAGCACTCAATTGTCTGCGTGATTGTCTGCGTTGCGGGACGGACGCATTGCGACAGGAAATGGCGAAACGGGATTTCTGTGAGGGACGGATCGAGACTGACATTTCAACGAGAATCCAAGTCATTCCGCAAAAAACCGGCAAAAATGGCGAGAAAACAGATTGACAGACTTTTCGGTTACCGGTACATCTCGCCCGCCTTTCTCCTAATCCAAAAAAACAATTCAACGTAGTCACCAGCCAATCACTGGAACAGATCGATTTGCGCTCACATTTGTGTGATTGCATCGCCTGTTTCTTTCGTTGTCTGGCGTCCCGGTCACGGGCATTCGCTCGGGGCTGCAAGTCTGTCTGAATCTCCCTCAACAATTCGTCTGCATTGAACACTTTCGTGGTCGAGATCCTCTCCACCCGATGGCTGTCGGTGCGTTCACATCCCCTCGCACGGTTTCCTCCCAGACCACGGTGCATAATGAGCGATTTCCATCCTGATGTCATTCCTTTCCCACAACGAGCGATTGCAAGTCCAGCCATACCGGTTGGCGAGCAAGCTCCCTCGGTGATGGTCGTCTCGTGTGATCCCGAGTTTGCTCGGCGATTGTGTGATGATTGCCAGACGCTAGGGATGGTTTGCCGTACGATTCCCTCGGTCGACGCGGCGATCCAGTCATTGCACACGCAGTCGGCAGACATTTGCCTGGTCGGGACACTTGCCGCGGGCGAAACCGTTGCCGGGTTGACGAACCAGATTCAGCAGAAGGGGTGGTCCACCCAAGTGATTTGTGTGGTCGCAGAAGCTTCTGCAGAGACCCCACAGCTCTTTTCCAGTGCCACCGGTGTTGAACATCTGTCGCAACCTTACTCGCCGACGACGTTTTCTCGCGTGTTGAGCGCTGCCAGTCAGCGGGCTCGATTACACGCGGAAAATCGCCGACTCAAACGACAGCTCAGCAATCGGAATCTTCGCGATATGGTGGGCCATAGTCAGGCGATGCAATCCTTGCGACATCAAGCGCAACAATCTGCCGATCAAGTCGGATGTGTTCTGCTGCGAGGCGAGTCGGGGACGGGAATCGACCTGGTGGCGCAGGCCATTCATGATTCCAGCCGTCGCGCACACCGACCTTTTGTCAAAGTCGATTGCAGCGTGTTGTCGGCAGAGACACTCGAGGAAGAACTGTTCGGACAATTGGAACACGAATCCGCCGGACTCTCACGTCACAAACCGGGTCGTCTCGAACAGGCGGACGGGGGGACACTGCTACTGGATCAGGTTCAGTACATTGCGCTTCCTGTACAGAAACGATTGGTGAATCTGCTGCGAGAACAACGGTTCGAACATCCGGGGACACACGAACGAGTCCGCTTTGATGTTCGGTTCGTGTTCGGTTCTCATGTCGACCTGGAAGCCCTGGTTGATCGCGGACTGTTCCGCCGTGACCTTTTCGAAGAAATCTGTCACGCCACCATTGCGTTGCCTACGCTCCGTTCCCGCAAAGAGGACATTGGTTCCTTGACCGAACACTTCTTGCGACGCGTCGCCGGTCGCGAAGGAAAACCACCTCGTTCGATCATGATTGACGCCTTGCACGTACTGCAAGGTTATGACTGGCCTGGTAACATCCGTGAGTTGGAAAACGTGGTCGAACGCGCTTGTGCACTCGACTGGGGATCCAAGCTGACCGCCGCGATGATTGAACCCTGGATGTCAAAAGAATGTGCTGAAGAGAGTCCGGATTCTCTTCCCGGGATGACCTTGGCGGAAATGGAACGAAAGTTGATTGAAGCCACTTTCAATCGTTTCGCGGGCAATCGGGAAAAAACCGCCAAAGTACTGCAAATTGGCATCCGGACCCTCTCGGGAAAACTCCGGGAATACGGGTATCCACCACGAGGTGGGCCAGGTTCCAACCTCAAAGCCTGGTCCCCAGCCATTGAAGTTGCTGCGGTGACTCTGCCGGAATCCGGGTTATCCGACCAAATCGAGCGACGTGCTGCGTGAGGCGGAAATCGCCGCAAGGAACGTCTCATCAAACGGCTTTCCACCGTTAAATCGTAAAAAACACAAATCCCCTCGTGCCAGTTTTTGGGAGAGAACTGGGGCGAGGGGACTGTGTTTTCTTTGATGCTGACCTTTTTTGATGCTCAGCGGTGTTCGTGCTGACCTGTTCGTGCTGACCTGTTCGTGCTGACCTGTGTTCGTGCTGACCTAGGATGCTTTGGCTCGTTTTCGGTTCGAATCGGAAAACGCCTGCTTCGGCGACGGTTTCGAGGACTTCCGATTTCCCTTTGCGGTTTCGTCCGGGCAGGCAGAAAGCCTGGGTCCTGGACGTCGGGGATCGGCAGACTCATCAATCTGGAAACTGCTGAGGATTTCATTCAACAGACGCTCGATTGTTGGACTCATCGTTGTCTTCGCCATTTGGTAAAAACCTCCTTCTTCTCCCACATCACACTCGTCGCGGTTTTTCACGTCCTGCTCCTGTTTCTTCGGTGAGCAGCCTTCTTCACAATCAGAGCCGGTCTCAAAGGCGTTATGAATTGCCAAATCTCGTTAATCGCTGCGCCCGGATTTTCGAAATTTACGGTACTGATGCTTCGCTCGTCTGGAAACTTTAGTTCAAGAATCACAACATGCGGGGGCACGGATGTCGGTTTTTGTCAACAAAGCGTCGCTCGGGAAACGGAAAAAACGAATATTCCGATAATCGCGAGGATTTGTTGGCAGAAATCGAACCCAGTCGCATTTCGCACTCAAGCAGCCAGTGATTAGAATAGCGAGAGAGCAACTGCAGCGGGTTCAGGCCTGCGCTGAAAGCATGGTGCGAGCATTCGCATGCGAAAAGTTTCGATATCACACGGCGAGAAGAACGATGGCTAAACCCGCCGACTCAAAACCCGACTATTCCCTCTCACGCGTTGTTTGTCGCAATCGCCGCGCGAAGCATGAATATGAACTTTCGCAATCACTTGAGTGCGGAATCATGCTGCACGGCTCCGAGGTCAAAAGCGTCCGCAACAATAAAATCTCAATTGAAGAGGCTCACGTTCGCGTTCAGGGGCACGAGGTTTGGCTGGTGGGGTGCGATATTGCCGAATATCCACAGGCCACCTATCTGAATCACGATCCCAAACGACAGCGCAAGCTATTGCTGCATCGCCGTGAAATTCGAAAATTCGCCGAAGTGGCCAGTCAAAAAGGGCTCTCGATCGTTCCTCTCGAAGTGCATCTGGTTCGGGGTAATGTCAAAGTGACGATTGCAATCGGCAAAGGATTGAAACGGCATGACAAGCGTGAAAAGCTGAAAGAACACGACGCGGATCGTGAGATGCGACAGGCAATCCGTCGTCAACCTGAATAGCCCGTGATGCGCAAGACCTCGCCTGGCAGCAACGAATCAAAATTAGCGGAATTACGGATCGTGAAAATGACCCCATTGCAGATTGCCCTTGAGCAAGGCCTGTCGGACGGCGGCAATCTCTTCGAAGCGTTGAACGAACTTCAACAATATGAAATTGAATCGCTGGATGACGCGGAATCTCTGGTTGAGGCGCTGGAAAAGTTTTTGCGGCGGCCAATTGAAGCCGAGGGGGTCTTCAGCCCTTTTCACGCATTAATCTCGTTGTTTCAATCGGTCACCGCCGTCAGTCCCTTTCAGTACCTCGCAAAACAGGGGATCCCCGTACTGATCGAGGCTTATGACGCACGACTGCCCCATGCAGAAGAACAGCAGAATCAGTTGTTGTTCGCCATCAAAATCTTCGCGCGATATGGAATGGAAGAGGGACTCGAACGATTGGTCGAAGCGGCCCGTCACCCGACCCTGCGCGAGGGCTATCTCTGGATGGTGATTTTTGAGCAACTGGGAGATCAGGACCCACTTCTTCCGGATCTGATCGAGCGACTCAGCGACCCACTTCCAGAGGGATTTGTTGCCATCGCTTTTCTCGACTGGGTCAATCGACTGACGCGGGAAGAAGTGATTAACGAGCACCCGTTTGATTCACACGAGGGTCTCCAAAAGCTACAGCACTGGTTGCGCAGCAGTTTGCCCGACGAATTCAGTTACGCACACAGTGCGGCAGCGGCACTCCCCTTCATCAGTAAACCGCAGCGCGAGCCGTTGCTGGCATTGGCGATGGATCATCCTGATGCCAAAGTGCAGATGGAATCCGCTTGGGCTTCGGCAAAGCTGGGGAGTGAATCCGGGCTAAAATTCCTGGCTCGACTTTGCCTCGACCGAAATCATTCCACAACCGCGTGCGCGTACCTGGAAGAACTCGACCATGATGATCTGATTCCTGACGCCGCCAATGAACCCGACTTTCGTGCGATGGCGGACCTCTGTGATTGGCTGGCTCATCCTCAAGAGTTTGGTCGTCCACCCGACGAAATCGAGCAGTACGACACGCGGGAACTCTTCTGGCCCCCGACAAATGATGTCCGACAGGTCTGGTTGTTTCGTTATCGCTATCTCGCCGAGACGGAAGGGGAATCCGACGATTGTGGTCTTGGGTTCTATGGCGGCATCACGTTTTCGCTCTTCAGTGAAACGACACACGACATGGCCCCTGAAGATGCCTACGCCCTGCATTGCTGTTGGGAATTGGAGGTGAAGGAAGATTTGCGAGCCCCTGAAGAACGGACGATTCAAGCGGGCCGAGCCATCCTGGAAGCGGGGGCTCGAGGCGAATATGCCGAGGAAGACGAGTCTGATTTTGATCCCGACGAAAACTTTTGAACAGTACGGTGTTGCTGAGGTTGTGTACTGAGGTTGTGTACTGAGACTGACAGAATCAAAGGCTGAAAAATGAAAAACGCCCGCTGGTCACGACGTCATTTTTTACAACTGTCTGCGGGATGTGGGTTTGGAACGATGATTTCGCCGCATCTGCTGGCGGATGATCCAGCGCAATCTCGACCAGTTCCTTCTCGGGTCAGCAATCCCCGAGCAACCTCTGGCGACAAGGTTGTGGAACCCGATTGGGAGCAGCGACTGACCATCAAGGTCGGCCAGCAGCAAGGGGATCTGATTGGCAGCTCACAAAAAGTTCTGCAAGCGGCCGTTGATTATGTGGCACGATTAGGAGGGGGAACGGTCGAAATCCTCCCTGGGACTTATACGCTGCGCGGTTCAGTTCACCTGCGATCACGCGTTCGTATTATTGGAGCGGGTGACGAGACCATTCTGACCAAGCCCGCATCGATCACAACCAAACTGTCGGCCGATTCAGACTGGTACGACCAAGAGATTACACTCGCCGATCCCCGCGGATTTGAAGTCGGTGACAGCGTTTGTCTGCGGACCAAAAACCCGCATACCGGAGGGACTACCGTTCTGAAACGAATCCTGATCGCCCGATCGGGAAATCGATTCAAGCTCGATAAAGCTTTGCGAGAAAATTTCTGGGGGCTCGGCGAATCGACGTGCTCGACACTCTTTCCGCTCATTACGGGTGAAGAAATTGATCATCTGATCGTTGAAAAGCTGACCCTGGATGGGAATCGAGCTAACAATGAAAATCTGGATGGGAATTATGGTGGCTGCATTTTTCTGCAAGATGTCAACGATGTTCTGATTCGTCAGGTCACCGCTCGGCAGAATAATGGTGACGGGATCAGCTGGCAGATTTGCCATGATGTGACGGTCGAAGACTGCCACAGTCACGATCATGCCGGGCTGGGGCTGCACCCCGGTTCCGGTTCTCAGCGGCCGATCATGCAGCGAAATACGCTGGAACGCTGCCAGATCGGCATTTTCTTCTGCTGGGGGGTCAAACATGGGATCGCGACGGAAAACACGATCCTGGATTGTCACGGGCAGGGAATTTCCATTGGCCATCGAGATACGGACAATCTCGTCCGAAAAAATCAGATCCGTAATAGTGGTCAGCACGGGATTCTGTTTCGGCCTGAGCGAGGGGCGGGCTTTTGTGGTCACCGCAATCGAATTGAAGAGAACCTCATTGAAAACAGTGGCCCGGCTGATGGGATCGCGATTGATATTCAAGGTGGAACCGAGCAGATCTCGCTTCGTCAGAATGAGATTCAAGAGACGCGTGGTGCAGCCCAGAGAATTGGTATCCGGCTGGGAAAAGAAACCAAAGAGATTCAGTTACTCGGCAACACCTTTACGGGGCTAAGTCAAAATGTGGTGCAGGCCTGAAGTCGCTCTCTTCCTTTCTGCCTCCCGAAAAAGCGGGAAATCCGCTTTTTACTCGGGAGCGCGACATCCTGACCGAACACGATCTCCTGTTAATCCGGAACTTTTTACCGACACAATTGCGACATCAAGATCGGTAAAAGTCGATCCAGTCAATCTGGATTGACTCCGGATTTTCTGCCAAAAATTCTGTCGGCAGCCGCATCTCGAAATAGCCGTTTTTCAGCGGCAATTCTGCGGCCGGTTTTCCCTCGCGACCAATCATCCGCACGTTCAGCCAAAAGGGACTGCGGTCGTTCAGTGTTTGCTCTTCCTTGTCATCGCACCAATTTCGAATCTGGATTTTCCCCTGAACCTGTGACACAGCGGCAGAGAGCTTCCTCTTGCCGTTCGAGACCTGAAAACGCTCTAATCCCGTGAGGTGCAAACGCAGCTGAAGAGACTCGGGCCATTGATCACCAGTCCGCTTGATTGACGCATGGCTGATCCCCATAGGACTTACGATCGAAATCACAACACGATTTTCTTGGACTTGGATCTCAACCTGATCGGTCTCTCTTTTCGTTTTGATTGTCAACGGGGCTGATGGTTCCAGAGCGCCAATCTCAGCCGCAACCAGGAAGACAAACCAGCACATCCGAAGGGGAAGTTGGAATTGCATCGCGTCCATACCTCACAAAGTTGCAGGCCACCCTGGAAAACTGCAGGCCGTGGAAATTTGAAAGCCTTTCTCAAGAGAATTACCTCGCGACCAATCGGGGTGTCAAATCAGGAAGATTTATCGGTGAAAACCGCAGACAAAATCACGCGATCGGCAAACCGAATTCGTTCGCCTGAACACCCGGCTGATAGTGCGAGTAAACGAAGATCGGAATCTTCAGTACACCCAAATGGCTTTTAATCAAGGGTTCGACATCAGCCCAAGGCAGACCACCAACACCCGTCGACAATCGGGGAATGGCGAGACTGGTAATCTCTCCTTTTTCCACTTCTTGCTGCAGCCGCCGCAGGCAATGATTCACATTCCAGGTGGTCCCCCTACCAGGCTTGGCTCCAGGAGTGAGTTCACCATCCTGGGTCAAAAGGCAAAAAATTCTCACCCCGAAGCCACCCCAGAACCAGATTTCACCTGGCTTGGGATGAGTCTGACTGGCAAAGTGGCGAAAGTCCTTCGCCATCGCGGGCCACTTTTCTCGCAAGGCTAATGCCAGCCCTTGATCAAAATGATCATTCGGAGCAATCCCATGAGCAATCGTTTGAGCTCGCGTCAGCAGAATGTCCCCAGAGACTTCATGAATCATGGTGATCCTTATTTTTTGGTAAATCAAATTGCTCTCGTCATGCGGCCAGCCGTCTGATTCCAGATGCAGATTCCATTCCCGTTGCGTGGAAATTTCGGATATTCATTCGAGCTGACGAATCATACTTTCAATTATCTCCATCAAAATTAAAAAACTTCTCAATATTGCCGGGAAAACAACGGGCGCATTGCGATTCCGCGAACCAGAAAAGATCCGAGAACCGCGACCTTGCATGGACTGGATCTTGCCGATTGGCAAAAAAACGCCAGCCCCCTCACGCTGATTTCACCACTCCACAAACCAAACCGAGAGTCCAATCCGCCAACGACAACCGTAAACTTTCCGAGAATATTGCCATCGGGCTGTATCGGGATCTCTCGACCATCGACGATGGCCGAAAAATCGGTGAATTCTGACGTATCACGACTGCTGTAGGCGCATTTCCTGGGATCCGATATTTTCCACCGATTCAACCAAGCTCGCTGCGACGATGCTGTCGGCGAGAACGAGTGGGCGATGGAGCGCACCGAGATGAATGTGGCAGGAAGTTCAAAAACCGTCATCCTGAAGTTACCAGCCGATTCGTTTCACAACGACGATCTGGTCGATCACGATTTGACTTTGATTATCCCCGCGTACAACGAAGAGTCGCGTCTTCCCAAGACATTATCGGATGCAAAAGAGTATCTCGATGCTTGGGGGATTAACTACCGAGTGCTGGTGGTGGACGACGGCAGCAAAGATGCCACGGCGACAATGACAGACCCGTTTGGTCGACGATTTTCCACGATTCGACAATCCAACGGGGGAAAAGGGTCGGCAATTCGTAACGGAATGTTGGCAGCGCGCGGGAGAATTGTTGCCTTTACCGATGCCGACCTGCCGTATGACCTTCAAGCATTAAAAATCGCGTATCAGACGATCAACTCGGGAAAACGAGAGGTAATTTTCGGCAGCCGAACCGACAAAGGCTCTGCATCCACTGTCGATCGACAATGGATGCGGACAATCGCTTCTTATGTGTTTCGTTCGTTCATGAGCGTCCTCGTGTCACGGCAGGTAACGGACACTCAATGTGGATTAAAAGTGTTCAGCCGCCGCGCCGCCCGGCGCATCTTTTCCCGTACAACCGTGAATGGATTTGCCTTTGATGCCGAAGTCGTCTTTTTGACGCATCTGCTGCGACTCTCTTTTGAAACCAACGCCGTGACACTCGTTAACGACTATGCGACGACGATTTCCCTCACGCGGAATGCGATTCCGATGCTGATGGACGTGATCGGCGTTCGATTCCGCGCACTGCGAAATGGTTATCACCCCGAGCGGGACGAGCCCCACCCTTCTGTTGCCTCAGAGTCAGCCTCGGGCAGGGCTGCCTGATGTCGGATTGTGTCGAGTCCCCTCGTCGCGTGGTCTTTCACGCGGATGATTTTGGCATGAATCCCGCTGTGAATGAGGGGATCGTCACGACTTTTCGCAAGGGCCTGCTCACCAGCACCTCGTTACTCGCCAACGCCCCAGCTGCCGAGGCGGCCTGCCAGACTTGGAGCGCGCTCACAGCCGAATTCCAATCGGGTCGACTCCCCTCAGCCCTCCGCCGGCAACAACTTACCGAGCCCGAACAGCCGTTTGATCTTGGTATTCACCTGAATCTGACGCAAGGGAGTCCCTTAACAGGGACACATTTTCCCAATCGATTACTCGATCACCAGGGAAATTTTCCGGGGGTCGGAAAACTCTTTTTTCGGCTGAGTCGTGCGGGGGCGACGGAACGAAAATTGGTCGCGGCCGAGCTGCAGGCTCAGATTGAATGGATGTTTGATCATGGTTACCCCCCCACACATTTGAACGGGCATCAGTACATTGAATTGATCCCTGTGGTTTCGATGATGATCCCCGAGATCATGAAGCGTTATGCCATTCCCACGGTTCGCGTCGCCGAAGAACGGGGATTGATCCCGAATTTGTTGCTGCGGGGTGAGGTGACGGGTTGGTGCCTGAGTCTGATCAAACGATATTACGCCGGAGCATTTCGTCGCCGTATGCGCGATGAGCCATGCAACGTTCCTGACCGATTCTTCGGCACATCACATGCCGGTCGCATCGACAGCCAATTATTATCGCGGTTTCTGCAGTATTCCCGAGACGCGTCGCTCACCGAAATCGGAGTTCATCCGGCGAGTCCGGTTCTTGGGGATGATTTGGTTGCCAACGATCCCTGGTTTGATCCTCTGGCCGCAATGCGACCGAGTGAACTCAACTTGCTCTGCAGTTTGAAGCTCGACCAGGAGCTGGCAAAAAGAAACCTCGGGCTGGGGCGTTTGGGGCAACCCCGCCAGACGCCGGTGTCACGGACTCGCGAGCCATCAGCGTGATGAACTTGCGGAACAAAGTGGACCAGCAATCGACTGGCAGAGCAGGCCGAAAATTCTGGACCCCGAAATGAAAATCGGGGGTCGCTGGACGCAGGTCGCGGTGGGGAACTCACGATGCTCCCCACCTGACCCCGTTGATTTCGGAGACAAGGCTCGGTGCTAAAGCGGCGGTTCTGGTAGCTCAGCAAGCCATTGATTCCGGATAGGAATCAGATGCTGCAGGACTTCGACCAACACCTCGGGGGGAGACTTCATGGCGTCCACGCACTTAATCAGTTCTTTGGGATAACAGCTGATCACCGGTTCCGACTCGTCGCGATAGACCTTAAATCGAGTCCGAATGATATCCTCATTGGCATCATCCGCCCGGTTATCCCGGATCGCTCGACGCTTGATCCGGTCGACCATGCGCGACTCGTCAAGACAG
Organism: Schlesneria paludicola DSM 18645; assembly: GCA_945869955.1. Lineage (GTDB taxonomy): Bacteria > Planctomycetota > Planctomycetia > Planctomycetales > Planctomycetaceae > Schlesneria > Schlesneria paludicola_B. The sequence continues at coordinate 15,295 of CAMBQP010000063.1, read as the reverse complement.
ATCAGGTGAATGATCGCCAGCACGTTGATGGTGTTTTTGAGCATCTCGACCTGATTGGGATTTCGGGGGATCCCGTCGAGCACCAGGAATTCGTCTGGCGGTTTGTAGCGTGAGACCGCAATATGTCCGTGCAGGGCCTTGGTCCAGATTCGGACCGTCAGTTCGTCAGGGACGAGTTGACCGCGCGAGCTGAATTGGTAGATCTCGCGGCCATCCGGCGTATTGATGTTCAGCGATCGGAAGACATCTCCACACGAGAGGTGATAAAAGCCAGGAATCTGCCCAAGGATTGTTCCTTGAGTCCCCTTTCCGACACCCGGAGCACCAAACAGGAGCACCGTCGGAAACCGTCCGTCAAACATGTCACATCCTTACGTCGGTAAATTTCAATTCGGAATCCAGATTTGGTGATGACACACTGTTTCCCATTGGACAAACCAAATCCATGTCCTCGACTCACTCATTCCCGTCGGCGAACTCGCATCGCTTTGACAAAGAAGAGGACTTGATTGTGTGACAACGGCTCGAGTCTTGCAAACAAGGGATCGTGATGGATCAAATTTACGGCCTCGCCACCGAAATCTTCCGGGGATCTTAATCTGAGAGCCTGCCGGGACTCAATGGCTCAGACTCGAATCAGAAAGTTTCGGCAAAATTCCGATAAAGTTGTTGACCACCGGAATTCCATTCTGGTATGCCATCAGGGGTGATGCAAATACACAAACCAATCTCGCGAGGTGCGCGGTCAAATTGCGCAGATCTATAGCGGGATGCAGTTCCCGAGATTGAGTAACCCGCAATGCAAAGCCTGTCGGGGTAGGCATGCAGCCTTTTCCAAATGACGGCTTGTGCGGATCGTGCAACCAGAGAAACAGACGGATGCCTCGGACCATGGCCAAGCAAAATCAATGGATGTTGTACCACCTGCTGCACTTTTTCCGTATCGCCTGCGGCGGTATCGTCTGTTTGCTCACCCCCCTTGCCACGAACGGGGATCATTATCACCGCTGCAGGGGTTTCTCTGGCAATTTGCAAATCTGGGTGGTGAGTCCGGGGCTGGGTTACAGTGGAAATTGTCTTCCCCAATCGATTCGGTACGTGCGATATCAGGTCGGTGGATATCAGGTCGGAAATCAGCTGGGCGCGACTTTCAGCACACCCTGGCCGCAGCCTGACCCATGGGGTTCGAATTCTCCACAGTACAATTTATCGTTGGAACCAGTGCCGCCGCTGGCGGCCAATATTGAACCCTCAAAAGTTCCCGTCGCGACTTCCACACCGGCAGCTCGTTTGCGGAGCCTGAACCATCAGGCTCGGGGTGATCAACGTTTACGTCAACAAAAATGGTCCGAAGCCCGCGCCGCCTACCGCAGCGCTGTGGATGCAGCACCCGATCGCGCGGAAGCCCATTTGCGACTGGGAATCTGCCTGGTGACGATTCAGCGATTTGATTCCGCCGTTCATGAATTCAAGCGAGCCCTATTCCTTGACCCGTCGATCTCGAAGCAGAAATCCATTCTCAAGCCGCTCTTCGGTCCCGAAAGCCAGCTGGTCCGTGCTTCGACACTCAGCAAGCTGACCGACTGGGTTCAAGAGGATTATCGGGATTCTGATCGATTATTTTTGATGGGCGTCATGTTACAGCTTGAAGGGGATTCCCGTGCCGTTGAGTTTTTTGAGGGTGCACAGCGGATGAAGCGTAGTGGGGACGCCAGTCATCTCGCCTTGTTCGCTCACCACCACAACGTTGCACCTCAGGCCCCGGCAGCGGACCCCGCTCAAGCAATTCCCGCGTTTAAAAATCAGCCTGAAAAGCTGCCTGCGGGTAAGCCTCTTCCCCCGCTCCTCGACGCGCCAATCCCCGGTGCTCCAGTGCCGATGCCTGACCTTTAACACGGTCCTCTCAGCGCTTTCCCAAAAATCCGTTGAAAAACGTTTTTCAAGAATTCCACGAAACGGCGGGGGAAACTGGTATTCCATTGGTAATTCGATTACCGTAAGTGTCGGTTGATTGATGAGGAATACTGCGGACTGTTTCGAGATCCCAATTCAGGCCTTCGCCTGCGAAACAAATTCGCGTTCGATTTGATCACATGTCGGCGCATCGCAATTCGGCGGTGCGCGAGTCGTTCGACGAGTTGAGGTTGGCACGATGAATGGTGAAGAGACGGTGTTCGGGGAAAAGACAGTGCTCGGGAACGAGCAAACCCCATTGAATCATGAGCACAAAACTGTAGAGGCTGCTGCCGAGGTGACACAACACGTCACGCATGCGGTCGAGGCAGCCGTGGTCGAGGCAGCCGTGGTCGAGGCCTCGCCGCCGCTGGCGCAAGCCGTTCATGAAGTCCTCTCGACGGGACCAACAGACCCCGCAGTGGCTGCGGAAAGCAGCCCTGTGCAAATCGAAGAGGTTCGGAAACGCCCCGTCTTGAACCCGAGTGTTGAAGACCATCAGACGCGTGCCGTCGGTAGTATTGGCGCCGAAGTCGAGACCGAAGCGGTTGCGCTGGCAGCAGCAGCAGCGGCCCAAACCGAAGCCGCCCTCTCCTCGAGAGCACCCCTCGGACAAATTGAGCTCCCACCAAAACAGTTGACGCTCGACGATGGGCTGGAACAAGAAATCGAAGCGGCCATGTCGGGCCAAATGATCTCTCCCACCACACCACCCGTTGGCGCGGCAACGATTGATCCTTCCTCCACGGCAGAAGAGCTTCCGCCGTCCGAAGAACAACTGGAATCCGGAACACGGCTGAAAGCCAAAGTCCAAAGCGTCACGGCGGATGATGTCTTTTGCGAAGTCGGTTATCGCTCTCCCGGTGTGCTGCCGGCTCGACAGTTCCCTCAAGGTAAACAGCCTCGCGTGGGCGAAGAATTCCTGGTGGTGGTCGAGAAGTTCGATCCTGAAAACAGTGTCATTCTGGTTAATCTTCCCAAGGCGACTCGTAAAGCACGTGGCAACTGGGAAGAACTCAATGTCGGTCAGGTGACCGAATGTATCGTGAACAAGACGAACAAAGGGGGGCTGGAAGTCACCGTCGGTGGCTTGCGAGCGTTCCTGCCAGCCAGTCAGATTGATCTTGGATTTGTTTCGTCGATGGACAGTCTGGTCGGTCAGAAGTTGGTGGTTCAAATCACCGAACTCAATCCCGCCAAGCGAAATCTGGTTGTCAGCCGACGAGCGGTCATGATCGCCGAACGAAAAGAATTGGCCGGGGTCTTCTGGGAAAAGGTCGAAGTCGGCCAGCAATTCACCGGTAACGTCAAGACGATTAAAGACTACGGTGTCTTCATCGATCTGGGTGGTGCTGATGGATTCCTCCACATCGGAGAAATGAGCTGGACACGCGTCAAACATCCCTCGGAAGTTCTCAAGGAAGGAGAATCTTGTGATGTTGTCGTGCTGTCGCTCGACCGCGAAAAACAAAAAATCGGTCTGGGGATGCGCCAACTGACACACAACCCTTGGGGTAGTGTCGAGACCACCTATGCAATCGGAAAAGAGGTCACTGGTAAAGTGACCCGAATCACCGATTTCGGTGCCTTTGTGGAACTGGAACCCGGTGTTGAGGGACTGATTCACATCAGTGAAATCGATCATCAGCGAATCCGAAAAGTGACGGACTCAATCAATGTCGGTCAGGAAGTCCAAGCCCAAGTTCTTGAAGTCGCTCCAGATCGCCAACGAATCAGCCTTTCGATTAAGGCACTCAAGCAAAAACCCGAGAAACCCAAAGACGAAGATCTCGCACCGGGCAAGGGTGAGGCTTACGAACGAAAACGAAAAGAACCTCTTCGTGGTGGCAAAACCATGGGGAACGGTGGTGGCCTGTTTGGTAATCCCGGCGACTTTAATCGCTGATTCCCCATTCAGAAATCCCAGGTTGGCGGATCCCGGGTTGACCCGGCTTTGACAGCCTCGCGATAAAAACGAACGATGATTCGTGTCACTGCTTGCCGGAATTCGGCAAGCAGTGTTCGTTTCAGGATGATCAAAGCATCCAACACGAGTGTCACGGTTGTTCCCTCACAGGATGCTTACCATGCACAGATCGCTACGATTTCCCCGAACCCTTCTCGTCACGACCGGACTCTTATGTCTCGGGGTTGGCTGCAGTGATGTGCCATCATCAACGGCCAGCGCCACCATGACTCAGGCTGACGAAGCGGGACGCGCAACGGTGAAAGAGCCGGTGATCGAGCCGGAACTCCCCGTTGCAGAGGATGCCATCAAAGTGGGGGATACGGATGGCAGAGGCGAAATCAAAAAAGAGTCGGACCTGATCGCTGCTAAAACCGCAGAAGTCGCCGCAGTCGTTGCCGCGGACAAACGACCGGGTCAGGATTGGCCCATGTTTCTCGGCCCCCATGGTACAGGTGTTTCTGATGAAATCGACCTGCTTGACGAGTGGCCTGCGGCCGGCCCCACACTGCTTTGGGAAAAACGAATTGGCCAAGGGTACAGCTCTCCCTCGATCAAGGAGGGACATCTGGTCATCCATCACCGCCAACGCAATCGCGACGTGATAGAATGCCTGAAGTCTGATGATGGGTCACCCATCTGGAAGCATGAATACGATACAGACTACTCAGATCCTTACGGCTATAACAACGGCCCGCGCTGCTCACCTATTCTGACAAAAACACGGTGTTATACCTTCGGAGCTCAAGGACGACTGGTCTGTCTCGAACTGGAAACCGGAAAACTGATTTGGGAAAACGAGACCGCCAAGCAATGGAAAGTTCCTGAACATTTCTTTGGCGCAGGATGCACTCCGATCCTCGAAGGAGAACTGTTGATTGTTCTGGTTGGCGGACAACCCAATTCAGGGGTCGTCGCTTTTCAGGCGGAAACGGGCCAAGTGGTCTGGGAAAGCGTCGGTCAGCAAACCTGGGACGGAGTCGAAACCGATCAAAAGGGGAAACGATATCAGTGGACCGGTGATGAAATGCTCGTCAGCTATTCCTCGCCCATCGTGGCCACCATTCACGGAAAAAAACACTTACTCTGCCTGGTTCGTCAAGGACTGGTTTCGCTGGATCCCGCCAATGGAAAAGTTCGCTTCCAATACTGGTTTCGGGGTCGTGTCAATGAATCGGTGAACGCGGCTCGTCCGGTGGTTGTCGATGATCTCGTTTTCCTCTCGGCCGCTTACGAGACCGGGGCGGCCTTGCTGCGAATTCAGCCCGATGGCGAAAACTACGATGTAGTCTGGAGAAACAAGCGGGGGATGTCGACACACTGGTCGACGCCGATTTTTCAGGACGGTTGCGTTTACGGGTTTAGCGGACGACACGAAGGGGAAGCAACGCTCCAATGCGTCGACCTGAAGTCAGGCGAACTTTTGTGGGAGACCAACGGCTATCGTGGCTCGGTTTCCGATCTACGGACCACCAGCACCGGGGAAGTCATTGACGCAAAAGGCCAACCCGCCACGTTTTTTGGTCGGGGTTCCAAGACTGCTGTGGATGGCAAGTTCATCATGCTCGGTGAACGAGGAATCCTGGTATTAGGGAAACTCAATCGCGACAAGTTTGAGCTGATCAGCCGGGCCACCTACAAGCAGGTTCGGTATCCCGCGTGGGCCGCTCCGGTCATATCCCATGGTCGACTTTACCTGCGCAGTGAAGATCATTTGCTCTGCCTGGATGTCGCCAAACCCGCTTCAAAAACGCAATAAACGGTGATCAAGCCTGACTGCGATGTTTGACCAGTCGCCCATGGATCACCAGCGCCAGCAACAGCACAATGCCTAGCAGAAAAGGCCTCAGCAAATCAAACTGGGTGACCCAACTCGCTTTGAGCCAAGCCTCTTTCATCCCGCCAGACAACGGTGACTGCTTAATCAGTCGTTCGACGTTCGTCAGGTTCAGGCCCACTTTGAGCACTGTAAAACTCAGCACCCCGATCAGCGTCCGACCGATGCTCCCTTCGCCGCCGAACAGGCTGGTTCCACCGAGAACCACGCACGCGACCGCATCGAGTAACAGATCCGCGTTCTGATCAAGGCTGACGCTGTTCATCCGCCCCGAATTGACCATCCCTCCACAAGCCGCCGTCATGGCACAGATTGCCAAACAGGCAATCACAATCCGTTCGGTTCTGATTCCGGCGAGCCTTGCCGCTTGCCGATTTCCCCCGGTCATATAGACATATCGCCCAAACCGAGTGTGTTGCAGCACCAGATGAGCCATCGTCATCACCGCCGCCGCGAGCACCGCATTTTGAGGGATACTGAGTGTCCCCATTCGCTGTACGGTGATGTCGAGCAGCGAGGAATTACCGAGTTGATTGAGAATCGGGGGGACCGCAAACTTCTGGCTGCGAGTCAGGAAACGAGCCAGTCCGAGCGAAATATTCATCATCGCCAGAGTAATAATAAAGCTCGGTAACCCCGAGGAAATCGTGAGCCACCCCGATATCAGCCCCAGCAGAACCGCGATCAATACCGGAACCAGAATCACAAACGCGGTGGTCATGAGCGAGACGCTCTCGACGCCGTTGATTTCTTTGGGACCCGCCGCAAACGGGGATTCCCACATCACGCCGCACAAGCAGGCTGACAACAACGCGACCATACCAACGGATAAATCGATTTCCGCACAGAGCAAAACAAACGTCAGGCCCGTCGCCACAATCGCCAGCACAGCCCCCTGCTTCAGAATGAGCGACAAGGTGCCAAAGCTGAGAAAGTCACTCGCCACCACCGAAAAGACCAGTACCAGCGTCGCCAGGCTGATCAGCGGTGCAAAGTCCGCCAACTGGAATCGGGGAGCAAACGGAACATCGGACTTTGGACTCATTGATTGATTCTTCGTTTACAGTGGATCTGTTGTCCGGCCATCGTGTCAGTAAATTTTGGAAGTCGAAAATCTCGATCCGATCTTGCTTCTACAAAGATTTCAGGGCATTTCATTGCGTTGTGACTTCCAGCGGATTGATGCCTCACACTCTTTCATCATCGCGTCGTCGCATGAGATATACCACATCGCCATAAAGAGACCCACTGAGGGAAAATTGTACCGCATATCGCAGGGTCTGGTCACGCGATTGTTTTGACATGGGGTGCGGGAACAGTCGGTTCTCGTCAGGTGCTAGTCGTTCAGATGTCCCGCCTTGCGTCCCCATTCCAGCCATGCTGCTGTCATCTCGGTCATATTTCCGGAAATGTTCCCAGAGATCGGGTTCTCGCCAGTGATCTTCGTTAAGGCCAAAAACCAATCCGCTGGTCCATGGTCTTTCAGGTCTCGCAGTAACGAGGGAACGACCACATTCCCGTGCGCAATGATCTGATTGTAAAGTGGATGAGAGATTTTTTTCGAGACGTTCGAGATGAAACGTGTTGCATCGCGCCATTCCTGGATGAGCCGCTGAATTTCCTCGGCGGAGGGGGATGTTCGCAGAATAATCGATGTCAAATTATCGCGATCAGTCACCCCACCGCCTCCTCTGATAAGATGAGACTGCCCCCGCGGGGGCTTGAATACCGGGGCGAGGACTTGTCACAGGTAAACAGACCACGCCCATGATGGCACCCCAAGCATCATTTCAACGGGAACTTCACGCAATTCAAAACCATCCACGGCCAGAACAATGACGTAGACTCTGGGTATCCTTACCTCAAATGATGCAAATCCAATTTTCGCCACGAAGGTGTCACCTTGGGCGGGGTGATATTGATGAATCAGAGCATGCACGTTGAGTTCCAATCGGAATCAGCAAATTCTGAATCCGAATTCCCAGCAGTTGTGGCATACCTAAACCCTTGTCCGCATCGAAATCGCTTTGCCCAATTGAACGCGGCGATTCGAGATCAACCCAACTACTTCCGAGCCTTCTTCAGCGTCGTCAAGTACTCAACAACATCAGCCATCTCTTCCGTCGAAATCAGCTTGGCAAAATCGGCGGGCATCAGCGAGATTTTCTGCTTGATCCGTTCATCAATCTCTTTAAGCGGAAAGGTGCGGACGATCGCGTCATTCCCTTTCAACAGCACCTTTTCGGCATCTTCACTCACAATGATGCCGGTCTGTGTCGTCCCGTCGTGCAGCGCAATTGTCCACGCTTCGTAATTGTGGCTGATCCCGGCACTGGGGAAGATAATCGATTCGAACAACGCCTGCTTACTCAGCTTAGCTCCAATCTCAGAAAGATTGGGACCCACTTCTTTTCCTTCGCCATTCACAACGTGACACGTATTGCATTTCCCCGCTGTCGCAAACAGCTTCTGGCCATTCCCAACATTCCCCTTCAATTGCGCCAACTCACCCAAGGGGGGAAGCGGCTTCGCGTCTTTGCCATCCGGAAGCGGAAACAGCTTGGCGGCACTCGCCCGAGCTTCGTCAAAGGCCGAACTGTGCAGCGCCGCCGACAGGGCAGGGGTCAGCGATTCGTCAAATTGCTTGGACTCAGCCAGCTTCACCAAGGCGGCAGCACCCAATTTGGTTCGCGAGGCTCCCTTGATCGCTTCACGTCGCAAATCCGTCGGCAATTGATCATTGCTGACCAGCGGCAACAGCAACTCGGCCGCCTGAGCATCACCAGAATTGCTGAGTGCCGTTGCGGTCGCCACCGCTGTTCGTCCCTCTTTGGTGGTCAGCGCCGTTTTCAGCAACTCAGTCTGCTGCTTCCCCAATAAGACTCGTATCGCGTCGATACTGAGTTGTTCATCGGGCTTGGCTTGTGCGAGTGTCAGTAATTCCGAATACCGATTGGTGACCTGGAATTTGTCGACCAGCGACACAAATTGAGCCTGCCCCTTGAGGCCATCCAACACGCGATTCATCGCCGCCAGATGAGCCGGATTCCCCGTCACGTCGAACCCCTTCAGGCGACTGATCGCCTCTTGATTCACAAATGCGGTCTTTGCGGGATCAGAAAAACTCCCAAATGCGAGCTCAATCAATGCCGCGTCTTTGCCTGGCCCTGACGCGAAGTCAAATGCACGCAGATAACGTGCGGCCGCTTTTTCCGAAACCTGATTCGAAGCCAATAACATCGCCAGTCCAGCGGGTGTCGTCGTACCACGAGAACGCCAAATAATGTCCCGAGCAACCTCACTGCTCGCCAAATCCCCCGCAGCCGGGTTCCCGGCCTGAGTCGCCGCAGCGGCAAGACAGGCATCCCAATCCTGATCGGCACCAATCCCCAGCGCCTCCAGATACCAACGATCATTCCCATCATGCTGTAGAGCCAGCGCCCCCCAGAGTTCTGCTTTTTCTGGTCCTTTTAACAAACGCAGCGCCAGCGCACATTCACGGCGAACTTGGACCGACGAGTCCTTCACCAATTCCGTCAGCAGACTGAACAGCTCGTCCGTGTTTTTCTTGGCGTCGCCACCCGTCGGGGTCTGACGAGCCAGTCGGAGTGCCGCAATCCGCACGTCGGCGTCTTGATCCTTCAGTGCGGTTTTCAACGACTTCTGTCGATACGCCGGAATCTTCGCGAGTACACCCAAAGCCCGAGCGCGGAACCGAGGGTTCGCGTCCTTTTCCAACAGACTTCCCAAAGCCGATTCCACCTCGGCTGACTGCGTTGTCGCCAACGATTGCAGAGCCGTCCAGGCAACGTAACGGGCGACCAGATTCGGGTTCTTGAGCGCCTCGATCGCCCCAGCGACAGTCGTCACATCGACTTTGGGAATCTTGTAAGCGGACTTGGGGGGAGCGACGCGGAACAATCGACCTTTATCGGCATCTCCCATCCGGTGTCCCCCTACACCGGGGTCATACCAGTCGGCGACAATCAAGGAACCATCGGGCGCTACACAAACGTCAGAAGGACGGAACCAGTTGTCCCGCGCACCTTGCAGAACGTTCACGATTTCGGCGGAATAACCGGCACCCGCCTTCTTCGCTGGATAAGACCGAACGACGTTCGGACCGGCATCGCAATGAATAATCTGATTGCGAAAGACCGCTGGGAGCAGTGTTCCCTCATAAAAGCAGATTCCAGTCGGTGAACCGGCTCCGGTCTGAACCAGGTTCGGCACCACGCCCGGATCGTTCAAATGCCAATGCCGCCGGGGAATTTCCGCTTCAAGATTTGTACGAGGAGTTTGCCAACCGGCACCCGTGAGCTCGTCGACATAGCCAAAGTTGCCCCCTTCCATCACATAATTGATCCGCACACCCTGATTGCCGTCATCGTCGTTGTCCGACTGCCAGACCGTACCAAAACTGTCGACGGTCAATTCGTAGTTGTTCCGGAAATTACTCCCCAAAACTTCAAACTCGGATCCATCGAGATTACAGCGAAAAGCCATCCCCTGACGGTAAGGCTTGCCGCTGTCGTTCACTTCACGACCAGTGATGTCCACAATCGGCTTGGCATTTTTGTCATACACACGATGCCCTGTATTCCCCACATTCCAGTAGAGCTTTCCGTCGGGGCCAAACAAAAATGCGTGGGTCGAGTGATCGTGTTGGGGGTCACCCACATTGGTAAACAGCAATTCTTTCTTGTCCGCTTTCAAGTCGCCATCTTCGTCCGTGAAGACCCAGACGTGCGGGGCGCACGAGACAATCACTCGAGTCCCTTTTCCGGACGGGGTCGGAAAGACGCCAATCCCCAGCGCCGAATCGACCTCTCGCCCCTGAAAGAACACCGTCTGCTTGTCAGAGATCCCGTCGCCATCTGTATCTTCGACGACCAGAATCCGATCACCCTCTTTCCGCTCACCATTGCGATGACGGTAATTCACCACTTCGCAAACCCAGACCCGCCCCAAATGATCGACATCGATGTCCGAGGGACTCAGCATCCCCGATGATTCCGATGCGAACAGGGTTGCCTCTAAACCCTCGGCCACATCCAGTCCCGCAACGGCATCCTTGGAATCACGACCACCGGCTGGAGGGGCCGTCGTCGACTCGGTGTACTTCGCAGGGGGTTTTTGCGTAAAGACCAGGAACTGAATCGAACTCGAATTCCCCTGATCCGATCCCCCGTTATCAATCCCGGCACGCACCTTGAACCGGGTTGATCCTTCCGGAAGATCGAAACCAATCGCCGAGTTTGCATGGGCACCAATCCCATATACAACCGGCTTTCCGTTAATCTTCAGCGGATCACCATTCGCGTTCTTGTTGACCCGCACCTGTCCCCAGTCAGCGCTCGCCGACTTCCATTTCATCTCGGTCAGTTTTTTCTCGCCCCCCGCTGTGGCAATCCGCGGCTCGGCCCAATCGGCCCAATCCGCAGTAAATCCGTCACCCGCATCCCGCACCACCAGATACAGTTCTTTGGCCCCCGTCACATCAACGTCAATCTCAATCGCATGCCCGGGGGTCTGCGTATTGATGACTTTCGACTGAAACTTGGGTTCTTGAGCCACCAGGCTGGAGCTAAAGAGGGCGAGGAATGCAAACGAAGCCAGAGAACGTGGAATCATGAGTGCAACGCTCCGGAGAAAAAACAAAAAGGAAGGCAGGAATTCGCAGAGAGACAGAATGCGCACAGACGCAGACAAGATTATTTCTTGTTCCACTGATCCAGCATCGCCTGAACCATCGCCTTGTTGAAATCCTTGGGGATCTCTTCATCGTGGTTCTGCAGCAGGTCATCGACCGTCACCTGACCGGCAGGAACACCGTCAGCCGGAATGTCGGCACCGGCGGTCCAGACGATCGCATTCATCACCAGCTTGCGAAACTGATCATTACCCCAGTTCCAGTGGACATGCCCACCGCTGGTCCCAAAGCCACGCCCACCGTCGGCTCGTTCACGAGCCCAGGCCATGTGCTGTGGCTCTTTGCGTTCCAGCACTGCTTTACGGACTTCCGCATTGCCGCTGTGAGGCCCATCGCCCCGGCTGAGCGATTCTTTGGGAGGAAGGTCGGTCAGGATTGGGGTGACGCCGTCCATCTTTTCTCGAAACCGCATGTGATAGTACCACTCGTCGTTCGTCGAAAAGGGCTTCACACCGCGGGTTGTGGCGTGTACTGGCAACTTCGTGTAGTTCGCAACCCAGTGTGGATTGACCGACCAATGAGGCTCGAAAAAACCACCAATCCAGTTGAGAAAGGCATCCCCGTTTGCTCCGGCCGTCGTTTCTACTCCGTAATGAATACAGACGACTCCGGTCCCCTTGGCCGCTAACGCATTCAATTCGTCCAGATGGGCATTGAACGGATGTCCGCCGCCACCGTCCGAGTAGATGACAATGGTATTGGCGGCGGCGAGCTTCTCGGCCGAAGGCCAGCCTTGCTTTTGAATCGAGTGAACTTCGGCATCGATAGGCAATCCACTTTTGTTGATCAGATTGGTGAGCAGCGAACAGCCGGACAGATGGTCATGTGCACCAAATCCATGACTGGGGTTTCCGGCGATGAGAAGTGCTTTTTTCCGGGTCGAACTGGTTTTGGCGTCGACTGCTTTCAGTTGCTTGATCTTGATATTACGGAACTGAACCTTCATGGCAGGACCAGCATGCAGCTGCAGTGCCAAAACTCCCTTGGCCCGTCGTTCCGCTTTGTCTTCGTCGGTAACAACCGAGGTCAGTACGCCATTGATCCGGTGTTCGAACGTAAAGCCCTTGGCACTGACGTGGTACTCGTTCCAGTCTTCCTTCTTGATCTTCTTCTGGATTTCGTTGGTATCACCGATCTTTTCCACCACTTTGGGTTTGTGATCGTCGCCAATCACGGTCTTTTCTCCACGCAGGGCGAGAATGCCCCGAAAGCGTTCGCCGTAGTTGATTCCAGAGTAAGTGTCCCCCGCTTCAAAATCCGCCTGATAACCGCCGATCACCCATTTTTCGTTGGGGACTTCAAAGCTGCGGTACTGGATCCCTGAGTTTCCGTTGATGATCTTGTATTCGAGTTTCAGTTCAAAGTCGGCGGTTTCGCCACCACGCCAGATAATAAAGGTATTCCCTTTGGTCGGCTTGGCGTCGGTCGTCTGACCGGTAATCGTCCCCTCTTCAACTCGCCAAAATTCCGGGTTCCCATCCCATTTATCGAGCGTCTTGCCATCAAAAATGGAGCTCCAGCCATCTTGAGCCTGTACGGCCCCGGCCATACCCAGTGCGGCGACAACCATCGAACACAGTATCCATCCCATCCGAAATCGCATTTGCAGCTCCTGTTGAATCATCGAGAAGTAGGTTGTGGGGCTGATCTGACAGATCACCGCGACCGCTTGAATCCACCAATCGGTATTTGAGCATATTCTAATCGTGATTCGCAACTGGTGTCGCCGAAACCGATCACTTTCAGAGGGAAAAACAGCAACACAGGGGATCGCCAACCGATACTTGTGGCGAGGATGACCAATTCCAGGTGTTCCGGCTCAACGTGACCCAGCATTCAAATCAACCGCACGTCATCCACGGCCAAGGGTTGAATTGGGATTGCCAGCGCCGATGCAGTTTCGATCCCGATTTGGATGCGGTGGCCCTGTCATGAAATCGCTGCACCCTGCGGAGAACCCTGTTTACGAAGGACTTTATTTTCTGGCCGAGACATTTTCTCGCCGAGACGCGTGTCCGCAAGCAATGCTCAAAGGGACTTGATAAATCCGTAAATCAGGTTTTTCTCATTACGTTTGATCTCCGACATGTTTTCAAAGGGGTGTCTGCCGCCTTCAGCGGCATCATTCAAAACGTTCCCCGCGAGCAACTGACACGCGATGAAATCATTACGATGGCCGTACCCATCGTCTCGGAATCGTGATTCCTGTGAGAGCGCTGGGCCGCCTGGCACTCGACACCCATCGTTCACCTCAACGAACTACCTCCTCTGCCACCGCCAGGACCCCCACATCGATATACTGACCTCCCGCAACTTGTTTGCAGTGGACTGCCAGCCTGTTCACACCGACCTTCAGCGCCGACGCGCTTGCGGGATCGACGCGGAAAGTTCGGTAATTGGTCGACCAACCGGGGGCTTTGAGAGCCAGCACACCATTGAGATAAACCTCGGTATCCTCGTCATGATGCATCATCAGGCGAAGTTCCCCTTGGGGAAGCGACTTCAATTCAAAGGTTCGGCTCAGCCAGATGTGATTGGTTTTCCATTCGGTTCGCACCACGGAACCGGGTGTGGATTTCTCGCCGAAACCACCGGGGCCGGTTTTCCAGCCCGAGTCATCAAAAGCGGGCTTTTCCCAACCGTCGGCTGGTTTGTCCAGCGTGAAACTCCACGTCTGTGCCGCCAATTGAGATGTCGGAACCAGCCACTCGGTTCGTCGCGCAGGGCGGTGCAGCGCGGCATGGGCCTTTGCGGCCGCTTCGACTGGCACCTTGAGCACTTTTCGGTCGTAGGTCATCAACCCATTGACTTCGGTCTCGACATCGGTCGTCTGTGTGTAAATCGCTGCCGAGAGGCCGGGTGTCGCGATCATCGGTTGGAGTTGTTCATACAGATCGGCATAGGCCATCGCCAGCGAGGCTCGATCCGGAAAACTGACGTATCCCCAGTTCTCTTTTCCCTGCCAGGTATGCCCTTCCAACGGCAGGCCAAGTCCACCAAATTCTCCCAGGACTGCGGCGCGCTGTTCGGTGGGGACCGGTGCAAACGGGCCGGGATAGCGATGCACATCAATCACATCACCGACAGGAAAGTCATTCCCTCCGGACGCACAATTGACGAGTCGCGTGGGATCATATTCTTTCGTCCATTTGGTGACCGCCACCGTATCCGATTGCCCCCAACCTTCGTTGAAAGGAACCCACATCACGATACACGGAAAATGACGACGGGAATCGATAATCGATTTCCATTCGCGGCGATAATCAGCAGCCGATTCCGGCGAACGAACAAATTCCTGATTATCAAATTTCCCAAACGGATCCCAAGCGGCCGACCGATCACCGCTGGGCATGTCCTGCCAGACCAGCATGCCAAGCTCGTCACAGTAGCGATACCAGCGAGCCGGTTCGACTTTGACATGCTTGCGGATCATGTTGAAACCATAGGCTTTCGTCTGTTCGATATCGAACTTCATCGCCTCGTCGCTCGGTGCCGTATACAGTCCATCCGGCCAGAAACCCTGGTCGAGCGGACCGACCTGGAACAGTGGTTGGTTGTTGAGCAAAATCCGCGTGATCCCCTTGTCGTCTTTTCCTAACGAAATCTTGCGAAGTGCGGTGTACGACGAGACGAGGTCCGCCAGCGGAACCTCGGGCTTTTTCTCGAATACGACGGGATCGTGGGGCAGCCATTGCTGGCCAAAGCCCAGCAGATCCGCCTTGGGATCGGATACCAGGGCCACATGCAGATCGATCAAATGGGGATTGTCTGGGGACCAGACATGAGCGGCAAAGTGGGAATCCTGCTCGGCCAACTGCTTCAATGA
>CAMBQP010000062.1 GCA_945869955.1 Schlesneria paludicola DSM 18645 | reverse complement strand
GGGGGGGGTGGTTTCAACAGTCAACAGGGAAGAATCGAAGTTTCCAAATGCGGGAATCGCTGGAATTGATGAGCTTTCCGCAAAATCTACTCGAAGTTAACCAATAATTCACGTTTCTGAGAGATCACGATCGATCTTCGGAAACTCAGACAACTTGTGCGGTCGGCAATTCGGTGGTGCAATAAATGTTCCGAAGATTTCCGGATAAAGTGAAATTGTGAGCGTGCTGATGAATTTTTCTTGGCTTTCCATTGTCGAAAGAATTGCAGGAAGTGTCGGAGGAAAAAAAGTCGATTGAGCGGTAGCTGGCTCGGGATCATTCCGGTTTGGTATCCTCTGGCGGCTTCGCGGAAAAAATGCGTTTACAAGGGGCGAATGTGGTACGGGAATTTGCCGATTTGACGGGGGTGATCAGTGTTGTGACGGGTGCATCGAGCGGGATTGGCCGCGCGATCGCGTTGGAGTTTGCGCGGGCGGGAGCGGATGTGATTGTTCATTGTGCATCCTCAATGGGGTTAGCGGAGTCGCTGGCAGAAGAGATTCGTTCGCTGGGGCGCAGGTCTGTTGTGTTGCAGGCGGATTTTGCGGAATCAGAGGGACTTGAAGCCTTTGTTGAGCGGGCGTGGTCGCAGTGGGGTGGATTCGGTGTGTGGGTGAATAATGCAGGGGTGGATGTGTTGACTGGACCCGCTGCGGATTGGAGTTACGAGCACAAATTACAGCGATTGCTGGATGTGGATGTTCTTTCCAGCTTGATTCTGGCAAAAAAAGCAGGTCAGCGGATGTTTGAACAAGGTTCAGGAGTAATGCTGACGATCGGCTGGGATCAGGCTGATCGGGGAATGGAGGGGAATAGCGGCGAGCTATTTGCCACCTCCAAGAATGCGATGATGGGATTCAGTCGCTCGCTATCCTTAAGTCTCGCTCCGCGCGTTCGCGTAAATTGTATTGCTCCCGGTTGGATTAAAACCGCTTGGGGGGAAAATGCCAGCAGCTCCTGGCAGCAGCGAGTTTTACGAGAAACTCCACTTCATCGTTGGGGTTTGCCTGAGGATATTGCAAGGTGTGCCCGATTTCTGTGCAGTGATGATGCTTCCTTCATCACGGGGCAAGTTATCAACGTCAATGGTGGAGCGGTACGATAATTTCCAATTGTTTCCCGGGTGCAGGGGCGAGATTGGGGGTGACGTCGGTTGAATTCATCTGCCATCAATTCTACAACACGATTTCAGTCATCATCAAAATCCAGTCATCATCAAAACGACAGGCTGCATTAAAAACTCGGCATTCGGCAAACGGGAGAATTTTTCGATGGCGTTGATCAACGATCATTATTTGAAGCTTAAAGCGGGTTATCTGTTTCCAGAAATCGGTCGACGGGTGTCCAAATTTGCTGCCGAAAATCCGTCCGCGAAGATTATTCGGCTCGGAATCGGTGATGTCACCGAGCCATTGCCATCCACCATCATTGAAGCGATGCACCGTGCCACGGATGAGATGGCAAAACGGGAGTCATTTCGGGGGTATGGCCCCGAGCAGGGATACGATTTCCTCAGGAATTCGATTGCCCAGCATGACTTTATCGAGCGTGGGGCAACGATCGCAGCGGACGAGATTTTTGTTTCGGATGGTTCCAAGTGCGATACAGGGAACATTCTTGATATCTTCGGTGCCGGGAACATCGTTGCGGTGACAGATCCGGTTTACCCGGTGTACGTCGACACAAATGTGATGGCGGGACGAACGGGAGCGGCCGACGAAACAGGCCGCTACGCCGGTCTGGTTTATCTGCCAGTCACTGCCGAGAACAATTTCACCCCTGCAATTCCGGATCGGAAAGTCGATCTGCTCTATCTTTGCTACCCGAATAATCCTACGGGGACTGTCGCATCCAAAGAAACTTTGAAGCGATTTGTGGATTATGCCAAAGCCAACGACACGATTATTTTTTTCGATGCCGCCTACGAAGCTTACATCACGGATCCCTCGATTCCTCATTCGATTTACGAGATTGATGGGGCTCGGGATGTCGCGATTGAATTCCGCAGCTTTAGCAAAACCGCCGGTTTTACGGGAACCCGTTGTGCTTTCACTGTCGTGCCGAAAGGGTTAATGGCCAAGTCGACGAGTGGCGAGTCCGTCGAACTTCACGCATTGTGGAACCGTCGGCATACGACAAAATTCAACGGAGTCAGTTACATCATTCAGCGGGGCGCTGAAGCGGTTTATAGCGAAAACGGCCATCGACAAGTTCGGGCCATGATCGATTTCTATCTGGAAAATGCGGCGATTTTGTGTCGCGGGTTACGTCAGGCGGGGCTGGTCGTTTATGGCGGAACGAATGCCCCTTACGTTTGGCTGAAGACACCCGGGGAAATGAGCAGCTGGCAGTTTTTTGATCACCTGCTTTCCAAAGGGAATCTTGTGGGGACTCCGGGAAGCGGGTTTGGAGCGGCAGGCGAAGGGTATTTTCGGCTGAGTGCATTCAACAGCCGCGCGAATATCGAAGAGGCGGTCTCGAGAATTCAAAAAATGCTGACCTGAAGCTCGCAGTGGTATTTTCGGATACGGTCTTTCGGTCAGGGGGCGTCGATGCTCACTCTTGTTGCTCGTCACTTCGCGAATGGTGAACCGATTCGTCTGTTCATGGACGCGGATCGGATTGTCCGGATTGAGCCGGCATGGCCGTCAGGAAGTGTTGTCGACTGGCCCTTTGTGGCTCCTGCATTTCTGGACCTCCAGATCAATGGGCACGGGGGTGTCTGGTTCAGTGATGACGCACTGACGGCTGATGCAGTGTTAGCCACACTCGCCCCGCATTATCGTTTTGGGGTCACGCGACTTTGTCCCACGCTGATTACGAATTCGTTTTCCGGATTGGCGGCCGGTTTTGCAGCCATTCGGCAAGCCTGTGAGCAGTCGGCCTGGGCCGACCGCATGGTCTGTGGATGTCATCTGGAAGGTCCGTTTATTTCTGCAGAAGAGGGGCCGCGTGGGGCTCATCCCAAAGAGCATGTCCGGGGTGCCAACTGGGACGAGTTTCAGCGATTGCAGGAAATTTCAGGTCACCGGATTCGGTTAGTGACGATGGCCCCCGAAACCGACCAGGCGATCCCCTTCATTGAAAAGGCCGTTCGTTCCGGGGTAGTCATTGCCCTGGGGCATACCGCAGCGAGTCCCGCACAGATCCAGGCGGCGGTGGATGCGGGGGCTCGATTGAGTACCCATCTGGGAAATGGAGCTCATTCGATGATTCATCGTCACCGGAACGTGATTTTTGAGCAGTTAGCGGAACCACGGCTGGCTGCCAGCCTCATCGTGGACGGGCATCATCTCCCTCCAAACCTCGTCCGGATTTTTTTCCAAGTGAAGAAGGCTCAACGGACGATCCTGACTTGTGATGCCGCAGGTTGGGCCGGTTGTCCAGTGGGTCTCTACGAGAACAAGCTGGGCCGCAGCGAGATGCTCTCCAGTGGGAAGCTGGTGGTTGCCGGTCAGCAGGAATTGCTGGCAGGTTCGGCACAACAGCTCGATACGTGTGTCGCAAACATGATGTCGTTCGCGGGGGCTTCGCTAAAAGAGGCGGTCGAGATGGCCAGTCAGAACCCCGCTCGATTGCTGGGGCAAGAAGTCGTTCGCTTGCGGCGCGGCTCGCTCGCGGATCTCGTGATTTTTCATGTTCCCGACGCTGGTCAAAAACTGGAGGTGGAAGCGACGATTGCAAGTGGTGAGGTCAAGTTTGGTGCGATCGTGGCTCGATCCGGCTGACTCGGTGAGCGATTTTTCGTCAAAAACATCGGCGAGGGAAGCGAATCACGAGCGTCAGCTTGGGGCCACCAAGTTCGTCGGTCGGCTTAGTGGTTGCTGTCGGTTTCGCTATTGGGTTCGTTGTCTTGCTCGGCTTCGCTGGCAAAATCGAATTCATCGGGTCCCGAGTCTGATAGCTGGGATCTGCCTGGCAGTTTTGCTGTCATGTCGTCTGGCAGGTCCTCAGCGGATGAGTCGGCGGCTTGTTCCTGAAAATCCTGATCCCGATAAAAGTTATGGGGGTCATGTGAGCGCACGGTTTCGATCGGAGCGTGGTCCATGGCTGAGGGGGATGTTGCGGGGCGAATTGCCGTCCGGATGCCTCCTGGCGGTACACCCGCATCCAAATGTACGACTTGACAGTCACGAATCTGTGGCATGTCCCAAACGACCGACGGGATGGATTTGGGGTTGATTTGCACTTCGCCCAGATTCATCGTCATCGACATGTTGTTTTGCGGGAGTTCAATCAGCACACGATGGGCAAGGACAACGCCCGATTCCTGATCGAGCCGATGATCCCCCAGTTTAGCCATGGCAATTCGCGTGCGAGCTGAGTTGGATGAGCCGCTCACGGTGTAAAGACTGTGCTCGAGCACGATTCCTCGCTTCAAATCGACCAGTACAACCCGCCGCATCGGGGCAGCTTCCACCGAAACGACTTGCTCGACCAGCCTCGCCTGTTCATTGGCTGCGTCAAGTTCCATCGAGATTCCTGTGGAGGGTAAAGGGGAAACTCCCAGTGCCTGCAACAGCCAGTCAGGCTCGAAAGGAATGCCGAGTTGGTGTCGAGCCCGTTCCAGATTTTCGTGTTTGCATGTCACAAAGCTCGGATCCATTTCTCGAGACCAGACCCAGAACCGTTCGTGATTACAACCGAGATCGACTTCGTTACCGCGAAGCGAAGTGACGACCAATCGCAGATGACGTCCCTTTTCGACCGCAATGGTTCCTGCCAGCGACCACTTGTCGGCGCGAATCTTGACGCTGTTAGCGCGCCAGCTCTGGATCCGGTTGGTGTTCTGATTGAGATGAGCAACCACCTCTTCTACGCGTGGGTTGCGAACATTTTGCAGGCGTGGGGCACCTGCCAGCGGGTCACGATGCCGGGTCGCGATCAACCCGCGGGCTGAGAGGCAACCGGGCAATGTCCCACAAACGATGAGCGACAGCAGCATGAAGTAGGATCGACGTGTCAGGCCGAATCGCCAATCGCATCTCGTTGCGGCGGATCGATTCATGTCTGCCACTCCGTCGAGAGTTGTGATTTGATCTCCGCCTGAAGTTGCTGGGTTTGCGTTTCATCAAGGTGATAATTGCGAACTTCAAAGTTTCCTTCGCCATGCAGGCCACTCAGTTCGAGCACCTCGTCGTCGTCGTCAAATCGGACGTTTTCCAGTTTTAATTTTCGTTGTTGTAAGAGAACAAGAGCCAGGGCGTAGCGAGTCTGATCGTGGATGGGACTCGCTTCTTCGCTTAGCTGTTCAAAATATCGGAGGGCCACTTCGGGATCGATTCGCGTGGTTTTCGGATCTGCAGCCAGCGGAACCTCGACCCTCCAACAGCCAAGATGACCGGGTGGTGGTCCGCTCCATCCTTCCGGAGAAAAGTCGAGCCTCACCAAATTTCCTTCCCGCTCGATCAGCACGGAATGGCACTGCGAACCTGGAACGAGCGGTTTGCCGGTCGAGGCGCAGTTCTTACCCAGTGATTTCAGGTGGTAGTCCATGCGGGGGGAGTGGGTTTCGTCGGCGTAAGGTTTTGGATCTGAGGGAATTGCGATAGCGACTCGGGAAAGTGTGAACGAATCTGTGACTTTCCATTGTCTCTTCCATCACAACGGGTTTTTACTGGAGTGGTGACATTTGCTGCAAGACGAATGTCACGGGATGCGACGACTGGCGAGAGACGAGAAGGCCAAGTCCGCTTTCGACACAGGGCTGTCGTTTCGACGCCAAATCCTGTTTCACCGCCTGCTCATGGTGAGGGAGAGGAATGAATGGTGCCGCATTGAGAAAGGGTTGTGGAAACGCAATCCGCGAATTGATCTTCTACAAGCCGAAGTCTCGATGGGCTTTCTGTGTTAATCCGTTGATTCCGTCGAATACAATCGTGAAGTTCGCCAGATGATCGCCGCAGTCAACACCGTTCACAACCGGTTGTTTCACCAAATACTCGATTCCCTCGGTTTGCGGCCCGAAGAAGGGCTGCATCTTCAGTTGGGAGACATTGGCAAGGATCGAAAGCTGGTACAGAAAAACAAAGAGAGCTTTCTGGAATATTGCGGATCCTGATCGCGATAAAGTCATACGAAAACGGGGGCAGGTACCGCGGACGAGACAGTCCCCCGTTTTCGAAATCAGGGCAACAAAATTTGAACCGAGATTCACCACCGGTTACTGTGGTGGGACCGGTGGTGGAGTTGGTGAGGATGCCTGCCGAAAGAAGTTGGACCAATCCGGAATTTTCCCGGCAGCCGTCCACCCTGACAGTTGCGGAGACCAGAGCAGCGTATCGCCGGTGATCCGACCGGCAGCGATTCCCTGCTGAATCTGTTCCGGTGAATACGGTCCCTGTTGCTGTCCATTCACCGCCACATGCCAGGCGGGAAGCGGTGGTGGAACAGGGGCGCCTGATGCAGGGGCTCCCAAGCCAATGCCCGGGGTATTCATCATTCGTCCGGCCATGGCCACACCCATTCCCAGGCCAATCCCTTCGCCTCCGCCGCCGTGTTGAGCCGATTCGCGCATCGCTTCACCGAGCGAATATTGTTGGAACTTGTTCATGTCACCCAGCACGCCGATGCTGGTACGAGTGTCCAGTGCCTTTTCCACCGCTTCTGGAAAGGAAATGTTGACGATGATTAACTGGGGAACCGCGAGACCGTATTCATCGTCGACCCGTTCCTGAACGTACCTCCGCAACTCTTCGGAAAATTCGGTGTATTTTGAAGCGAGATCGAGTGCTGCCACCTGTTTTTCAGCGAGCATATCCGCCATGGCAGAGGAAATGATCGACCGCATTAGTTCCGTCACTTCGTCCGCTTCGACAACCCCATCGGTTCCGACCAGTTCGGTCAGTAGAGCTTTTGGTTCGACCGCTTTGAGGGCGTACGTTCCAAATGCGCGCAGTCGAATCGGGCCAAATTCGGGGTCGCGCAGCATCACCGGATTGGGAGTACCCCATTTCAGATCGGTGATCTGACGTGTCGTGACAAAATAAATTTCGGACTTAAACGGGCTGTTAAATCCAAACTTCCACCCCTGGATGGTGCTGAGCAGGGGGAGGTTTTGTGTGTTGAGAGTGTGGGTTCCCGGCTCAAATTGATCGGCAATTTTGCCGTGCATGACAAAGACGGCAATCTGGCCGGGGCGGACGATCAGTTGAGCCCCCTGCTTGATTTCGTTCTGATAACGTGGAAATCTCCAGACCAGCGTATTTCGCGTATCATCAATCCATTCCACGATGTCGATCAGTTCGCCGCGAAGTTTGTCAAACAGTCCCATGAAAGTACTTTCTGTAATCTGAGGAAGTCACAAATGTTCGCAGGGAACACTCGCCGAGGGAAAATGCAACTCGTCTGATCAGACTGTGAACTGCGGTAGCCGTTCGACCGTCACCTGTTCTCAGCCTTAATGGATGCTTTCGGAATTTGCCAACCACGGCGAGTGCCGTCAGCAGGAGTTATCCTTGAACTCAAGATTCTACACGGTGTCGAGTTTGCCTCAAGTCTACGAGGGAATAACGGAAAAATCCTGCGAAGGGATCATTTTTCAGACATCCATTCTCACAACCTCCATTCTCAGGTACGCTGACGAAGGTCATGACGAAGGTCGTGTCCAAGGTCATGTCGAAGGTCATGTCGAAGGTCATGAAGGTAGCGAAAGAAGGATTGAGCTGGTTTTTTTCCGGCTGAAGTTTCTTTCCTGCACAATCATCGGTCAGTGAGCGAATCTCTGGGAAAACCGTATCGAGGGAATTCCATCGGAAGGCCTTCGGATGCAAGTTGTCGGAAATGAAGTTTGGGTGGAATGAGGAGGTCTGAAACAGATGTTGGGAAGTTTGATTCCAAAAGGTGGCGGTGATCCGATTCCGTTGCTGAAACCACAGCTCATGGTTGGCCGCCGCCCCAGTTGTGATATTCGTCTGGATTACTCCAACGTCTCGTCTCATCATTGTCGCTTGGAATTCCTCAATGGTTACTGGCGCGCTACCGATCTCAGTCGCAATGGAACCAAGGTGAACGACGAGCGGATTGACGAAAGGTATTTGCAACCGGGTGACGAAATCGCCTTTGCAAAACACCTGTTCGAAATCCAGTACACCCCCGACCCCAACGCAGCCCTTCCCGAAATCGAAGACGTTGATCCGTTTGCAATGAGCCTGCTTGAAAAAGCGGGGCTCGACAGCGGTGAGCGACCACGCCGACCCAGTGCTCGGGATCGTTCCCGTCCATCCAGCCCATCGGGAAATCCGCCACCTGCGACGGGAAACGTTCCCCGTTCACCAGCCCCATCTAATCCGTCAATCCCCTCAATTCCCCCACCCATAAATGATGATGACCGCGCACTCGAATGGCTCAATGAATAAGAACTTGTCGGCTGGCCGATTCGGAATTTCATTGACCCCTGCGTGATTTCCCCCGTTGACGTTTCCGTTCGATCATTTTCAGCGATGGTCTGATTCAATCAAAATTCGAATAGAAGAAATATGTCTGACTCGATTACTACCCTGTCGCCGCTGCAGATTCGTGAGTGGTTTGCGAATCTTTCCAAAGAGGATTTTGTGGGACAGAAAATCCTGCTGATTATTCCGGATGCGACACGGACGGCACCACTTCCGCTGTTATTCGACGCACTCTTCCGAGAAGTTCGCCCGCACTGTGCTTCGCTCGATGTCATGGTGGCGCTGGGAACGCATCCCCCCATGTCCGATACCCAGATTGCAAAACTGCTGGGGATCGATGAAACCGAGCGGCGACGGCTGTTCTACCAAATGCAGGTCTTTAACCACGAGTGGGATCGTCCTGAACGGTTACTCACCTTGGGGACACTGACAAAACAAGAGACGGAAGAACTTTCGGGGGGGCTGTTGTCGCTGGAAGTTCCGGTCCAGATCAACTCGCGTATCGAAGATTACGATTTGCTCTTGGTGCTGGGACCGGTCTTCCCGCACGAAGTCGTCGGTTTCTCGGGGGGGAATAAATATTTCTTTCCCGGAATTGGCGGACCTGACATCCTCAACTTTTTCCATTGGCTGGGGGCCCTGATTACCAATGCCGAGATTATTGGGGTGAAACAAACCCCGGTTCGTCGCGTCGTCGATGCGGCGGCCGCGATGATTCGGCAGAAGCGACGCGCGATCACGTTTGTTGTCTCGTCCGACTGCAGCCTGCATGGTCTCTTTTATGGTACGCCCGAAGCGGCCTGGAACGAGGCGGCAGATCTCTCGGGACGCTTGCACATCAAACGGTGTGAACGTCCCTTTCAGCAAGTTTTGTCCTGTGCGCCACCGATGTATGACGAATTGTGGGTCGCTGGCAAGTGCATGTACAAGATGGAACCGATCGTCGCCGATGGGGGGGAACTCATTATCTATGCACCTCATCTGCACGAGATCTCGGTCACGCATGGAAAATTGATTGAGCAGGTCGGCTATCACGTTCGCGATTATTTCACGAAACAATGGGATCGATTCAAGGACATTCCCTGGGGTGTGCTGGCCCATTCGACCCACGTCCGTGGAAGCGGAACGTATGAAAACGGCGTCGAGCATCCGCGAGTTCGCGTGACACTCGCCAGTGGAATCTCGGAAGAAATCTGCCGCCGGATCAACCTCGGTTATCGCGACCCAGCAACGATTGATGTCGAGTCGTTCGCGAATCGTGAGGACGAGGGGATCCTGCTGGTGCGGAAATCGGGCGAGTACCTCTATCGCTTGTCCCCACCCCAATATATTTGATGATGACGCGGGAATCTTAAAATTCCGAAGTGATAAACTCATTTTATTTTTTCCGAATTGGAGATTTTCGTCGATGACCACACCCGGTTCTTTGCTCGTAGCGTCCATCGTCTGTCTGGCCACATTTGGTAGCACACTGCTGGGAATGCTGATTGCCTGATCGCTTCCCAAAGAACACTTGAGTGCTGAGGGTAAAGACATCATTAAATTGGGCTTGGTGCCTGTCGCCACCATGTCAGCCCTCGTTCTCGGTCTGTTGACGGCCGGAGCAAAAGGGGAATTTTGATACCCAGAGAAACACCCTCTTACAGATTGCCGCGGCACATTATATCCTCGATCGCTCGCTGGCCCGGTATGGTCACGACGCGGACGCAACGAGACTCTTGATCAAGTCGCGCCTCACCGAGTTGGCGGTCTTCGTCTCGGTGCGGACAAACACAACGAAACCGAAAATGCCCGTAAGATTCAAACCTTAAGGGAAGACATGATGGACTCGGTCCAGCAACTCACACCAAGTGACGACTCCCAGAAAACCATTAAAAATCAGACGATTCAGATCCTCACTGATGCCGCCCGGCTTCGCTGGATCTCGAGCAACACCGAAGAGATTGGCATTACCAATGCCCTTTTTTGTAGTAATCACTTTCTGGATGTCGATCGTCTTCCTCATGTTCGGGCTTTTGGCTGCCCGCAATCTGACGGTGATCGGCGTCATGTTCGTCTGCTGTCTTTGCGTGGCACTGGCATTCTTCTTGATTGTCGATCTCGACAACCCACGCAGTGGTTTTTTTCAGATCTCAGACAAAACCATTCGCAAGCTGATTGAACAGATTGCTCATTGAAACGTCGCGGTTTGTCAGGCGAGGAGATAACCGTTCGCAGCGAAGCGAGGAGGACAGGCACAGTTTTCCCGGCAAAACGATGAGTGAATGGTTTAAGCGATTTGGCGGATCTTCACTTTGTCCGGGGAAAAATGAGCCAGTCCCCGAACGGTGAACGGTTACTGCGAGGAATCGCAATCATGACGCGAGAATCTCGTGGATCACACGAGATTCTCCGTCAATTTGCGTTAAGCGCTGGTCGACCCCTTGAAAGTAATACGTCAGTTCATCGTGGTTCAGACCTAACAGGTGCAGAATTGTGGCATGCAAGTCCCTGACTTGAACCGGGTGCTGTTCCGCTCGAAATCCGAAATCATCCGTCGACCCATAAACCGTTCCCCCTTTGATACCCCCACCCGCCATCCAGACCGTATAGCCGTAGGGATTGTGGTCACGACCCGCCGAGCCTTCCGAAGTCGGCGTGCGACCAAACTCGCCACCCCAGACCACCAGCGTGCTCTCGAGTAGCCCGCGAGCCTTCAAGTCGGCGATTAATCCCGCAATCGGTTTGTCGATTTGTCGGCCATTGCGGACATGTTTGGCGTCATTGTCCCCATGGGTGTCCCACCCATCCCCGCCCCCTCCGTGATACAATTGAACAAAGCGAACTCCACGCTCGATCAATCGCCGGGCGCTCAGGCACTGCGTCCCAAAACCCCGGGTGATTTCCTCGTCGAGCCCATACAGCGACTGGACCTGCTGCGTCTCTTGGGTCAGGTCCACCGCTTCAGGAGCGGTCGACTGCATTCGAAAGGCCAGTTCATAGGCGGCAATCCGAGCGGCCAGGGAATCATCATTGTTCTGTGCCGCCAGATAATTCCGATTCAGCTGTTGTGAGAAATCTAGAATGCGGCGCTGATCGGTGTCCCTCATCCCCGGCGGTTTATTCAAGTATAGAATCGGTGAACCGCTGAGCCGCAGTTCAGTTGCCGAGTAAACCGCTGGCAAAAAGCCATTTCCATAAGTGAGTGGTCCCCCCTTCAACGGACCGTCCCGCATCACCACATAACCGGGAAGATTCTGCGATTCTGACCCCAGCCCATAGGCAGCCCACGCCCCCAGGCTGGGGCGTCCCATCTGGCCCGTTCCCGAATGCGAAAGGTAGAGCGCCGGGGCGTGATTGAATTCGGTATGATGACAGCTCCGAATGACCGCCATTTCATCCGCCACCTGCGGCAGGTGCTCGAACAGATCCGACATCTCGATACCCGATTCACCGCAGCGGCGGAAGGTCCGTTGGCTCGCCAGAAGTTTCGCTTCGCTCGCTTTGGTAAACTCGAGATTCAGTTTCGCAAAGCTCGCCGGCAACGTTTGGCCCGCATATTTGGCCAGCATCGGTTTGTAGTCAAACGTATCAACCTGACTCGGCCCTCCATGCATAAAGAGCGAAATCACCGCTTTCGCTCGTGGAGCATGAGAAGTCACTTTGGGGGCGAGTGGATCATTCGCCGCGATCTCCTCCCGGTGACACAGATCCAGCAAGGCGAGCGAGCCAATCCCCATGCCAGCTTTTGCCAGCATCGCTCGCCGAGTCCCTGTCATGGGATGCATGTTCCCTCCCTTTTCTGCTACGGAAATCGTCTGGTTCTGGACTCGTCTCGTCACTGGCGTTCGCTGTCACAGGAGTTCAATGTTACTGGCGTTCGATGAATTCTGACGAGTTAATCAGTCCCAGGCAGAATTCTGTTAATGCCGTTGTACGCGGGTCGGTTGTACCTCGCCCTTGATGTACCGTTTCTGCGTCGCCAAGAAACTCGATTGCCAACTGCAACTCGGGATCACTGACCCGACGGCTGAGCGCCAGCAACCAGGCAAGTCGCACTTGCGCGATCGGATCTGGGCCCGCTTCTCGCATCAATCGCTGACTCATCGCTTCTGCCTGAATTGCTACCAGCGGGTTATTGAAAAGGGTCAATGCCTGCGCGGGTATCGTCGTGGTCTGCCGCGTCGGGCAACTCACACTATTATTGGGTGGGTCGAAGGCCTCGAAAAACGGAAAGCGGAACGATCGACGGTTCAAAAGATAAATCGCTCGCCGATGCTGCTCTGTCGTGACCGGCCACTTCTTGTCTAGCGCCTGTTCAATGTCATACAGCCCTTTCAGTTCCTCCGGGGACAATCGAGGAACGAACGGAGTTCCGTACGGTCGCTGCTGTAAGGTTCCGGCGGTGGCATGAAGATGATCCCAGACTTCTTCCGCTTCCAGGCGACGCCGGGGAAAGCCCGCCAGCCAAACCGGATTCAAATTCTGACCACGATGAATCGGGTCATCGACCGTCGATTGTTGATAGGTGGCTGACAGCAATAACCTGCGATGCAGATGCTTGAGACTCCAGCCATGTTCCACCAATTCCGTAGCCAGCCAATCGAGCAGTTCCGGATGCGTGGGGGGACGCCCCTGCGTCCCGAAATCGTTCGGAGTAACCACCAACCCCTCTCCGAAGTGCCATTGCCAAACGCGATTGGCAATGACGCGCGCCGTCAGCGGATTCTCTTTTGCCACCAGCCAGCGCGCCAGATGCGCTCGTCGCTGCTCGCTTTCCTGCGGTCCCTGAGGCAACACCCCCCCGCCGGGAAAAAAGGGAGGAATCGCCGGTGAAACAAAACCACGGGGCTTGGTCAATTCCCCTCGTGACAATAATCGAATCGGAGTTGGTGGGATGGCGTGGCGAAGCACACGATCATGTGAGCGTTCTCCTGACGACCAGGCTTTCTTTTGCGTTTTTTGATCCCAGGTTTCGCTGGCGGCAAAGATCGCTTCCAAGCCAAAATAATCCCGCTGACTGATCGGATCGTACTTGTGGTGATGACAATTCGCACAGCCGACGGTCAGCCCCAGCAGCGCTTCACTGAACGTGGTGACTTGATCAGTCCGTCGTGCATACTCGAGCATCTCGGGAAATTTATCCAACGCATTGGGCCATTGCCCCAGAGTCCAGACCGCAATTGCATCCGCAAACGCCCCTGCGGACTCGGGCCAGAGTTCATCTCCGGCCACCTGCTCCATCAGGAATTGGTCATACGGCTTATCCTCATTCAAACTGCGAATGACATAATCCCGGTAACGCCACGCCTGTTCGTAATGGATATCGGTTTCAAATCCGCCGGAATCGGCATAGCGGACAATATCGAGCCAATGTCGTGCCCACCGTTCCCCGTACTGCGGTGAGGCGAGTAATCTATCGACGAACTCGGCAAGAGCCTCGGAACGATCATCCCGCTCGAATGCCAGGATTACTGCCGGTGTCGGTGGCAAGCCGGTCAAATCGAAAGTCATCCGGCGTAGCAAGGCTGCTTTTGTCGCGGGGCGTGTTGGCTGCCGCTGGTGCTCGTTCAGTTTTCTCAGAATGAAGCCATCGATCGGGGACATCCCCCATTCACGTTGCGCCTGGCCTTTCGCTGTCGGAATCGCGGGACGACTGAGCGGCTGAAACGACCAGTGGTCCCGCGCCTGAACCGCGCGGGGATCGGCCTCGTCCGCGTCGGTTGGCCAAACGGCTCCCTGATCGATCCAGGCCCGAACCAGTCCGACCATCTCCGGACTGAGACGTTCACCCTCTGGCGGCATCACCGTTGTTTCATCAGATCCAGCAATCCGCTTCACCAGCGAACTGAGTACACTTTTACCAGGGACGATGCTTCGGCCACTGTCGCCACCGTCCAGCGCGAGTGATCGAGTCGTCAACGACAGCCCCCCCTGATCCTTGCCTGGCCCATGGCAGGTATAACAATGCTCCTGAAAAATCGGTTTGATATCGCGAACAAACTCGACGAGCTTATTGGCGGGGGGTGGCAAACCAGGATCGATGCTCCCCATGGCGAAGTGGGCCTGAATCCGTTCCTCGGCAAGCACGTGCGGATACATCGCCAGTGCGGCCAGTTCCCCGTGGAAAAACGTTCCACCCGGTTCGTGCTGTTCTCCCCCCACTTGAATGGGACGCGTATTGGTGATTTTGCCCCCCGAATCTTTTGCCGTCCCACAGCACGCACCATCCACAAACAGCGAATTGACTCCTTCGCGGGAACGAGTCCAGACAACGTGATGCACGACCCCATCATTCAGCCCGCGTTCCGAGGCGATCACCACATCCCCCCCACCCTGCGGACCGACCCCGACCAGGATGCGTCCCTCATTGATCCCCGGCGTCAGACTTCCCCCCAGAATTCCCCAATCGCTGGAGGCCCAGCCCCCCGTGAACTTGGAAACGAGTGTGGCACTCCCCGGCCAGTATTTCTGGTCCCACGACTGCTTGCTCGAAAACCAGAACTCGATGCTCATTTCGTCTGAGTCAAAACGGGGCTCGTGGGGAATCTCAAAAACACTTTGTCCCTCGAAGAGTGCGCGGTTTCCGACGGCACCGTTCGGCTCGTCCACAATCAGAGGCGTGTTCGCGAAACTTCCGTCAGGCCCCCGCTTTTCACGTCGGGAAAGGTTGTGGATGACGAATCTGCCATCACGGGGGGGATTTGGCACAAACAAGAAAAACGTCGCGGGTTCGTCCAGCAGAACTTCGGTGGAATACGGCCCATGCGCTGGCGTCTGCGACCAGACGGGTGAACCAACGAACAGGATCATCAGGTACAAGACAATCCGATGGGTGTTCATGATGAGCGACTCTTTCCCTGACGTACCTGAAGCGACGATTTCCCCACGGCGAATTTCCCGGAATTTCAACGCCCTTCTAGAGGGCGTTTCAGGGAATCTCCCGGTAATGCCGGCCCCATCAGCTCGGGAACAGGGTTCGACATCCAGAGATGTTGACGACCTGCCGCGTCAGGATCAATGATCGTGAGCGTTCGCTTGGACAAGATTTCGGTGATTGCCGTCCAGTAGAGGTGCTGCCGAGTCAACTCGGGGTTCAGCCGAGATTCCGAGAACAATTTCAAAAATCGCTCTGAATTCCCCCGTGCCGTCTGTTCATGGAGGATGCTGGCTGACTGACCTTCCAGCAGGATCGCCGCTGCCGATCCTGACAATCGCATTCGCCCCTCGGCATCCGTTTCGAGTAAACGTCGCCAAAGTTCATCGCTCAGTTTCCAATCGGTTCGGGTGGCGGAATGTGTCGCCAGCGGCAAATCGGCTTGCGCCTCCCCTTGCAGTAGCGACAAAGCGCGTTCACCCACCACCCCCAACAAAGTTCGCGACGCATAGGCCTCGGCCTCGTTGATCAGTAATTCTCGGTCTTCCAGCGCATCAGCGACCTGCCGATAAGCGGGAACGACCGCTTGCGGCGGGTGGACATCCAGCCATTCCAGGTCAACAATCTCGACACCCAGTTTGTATTGAGCGATGCGTGTTCGCAGTTTTTCCAGGGATCGACGTTCGAGACTGGCACGTTGTTCTGTGAGCAGATTATCCAGCGTCGCGGTCGCGGCGACCTCACGCAGCACACTTTCGGCAGTCGCTCGAAGTACGTCGTCGGGGCGCTCACTTCCGCCGTAAACAAATTCCCGCAGATCCGCGATCCGATACTGAATCTCGGCCATCAATTCGACCGGTACCTCATCCGCCGTCAACATCACCGATTCTTCGGCCAGCGTCGTATGAGCGCGATCCTCATGAGCACTCGTCCATTCGATGGTCGGCCGCTCCAGCTTGCGGCTCAGTTCGCTGCGGAGGGAAGAGCCCGTTCTACCGGTCAATCCGGTCCATTTGGTCAATCCTTCCCCCGTTCGTTTCACCGAAGCGGCAACCAAGGAATCTGGTGTCCCCGTTTTTTCCGCGCTGTTGGCTTCGCGATACCCCACCGAGACGCTCCGCATTAACCCCGTTTTTTCCCGTCGTACCGATTCCAGCGGCCAGGGCCATCGCCAGTGCAGTCCTGCCGACAGCGGATCATGCAGACGGCCAAATCGAGTGACGATCGCCTGTTCGTCTTCATTCAACAGCACCAAACCCGACAACAGCCAGGCGGCGAGTACTGCCGCGGCAGCGAGTTTGGCCCCCAATCGGGCATGTTCGAGAAACCAGAACACCCAGTTCGAGGGGGATGCGTTGGCCACCAGCCAATCCGCACCCCACAAAAACCGCTGGACACAGCGAGCTGTGATCGACGAGGAATGGCTTTCAAACCAGAGCATTCGCATCGCATTCGCCATCACTGCCAGCGAAGCGACCTCATGAAACATCGCACCGCCGATTGGATCAAGCCAACCGACCGCACAAGCCAGCACCCCCAACCCATTCAAGCCGAAGGCAAACAACGAAATGCTTTGCCAGATATTCTGCACCAGAGCCCGTGACAGCCGGACTAAACCAGGCAGGGGGCGTAAGGGGTCGCCGGCAAGCACGATGTCACCGGCCGCCGCTGCGATATCACCACTGGCAGTACCAAGCGCAAGACCCACGTCCGCCGCAGCCAGTGCGGGGGCGTCATTGACCCCATCTCCAATCATGGCAACTCGGCGGCCCCCCCGTCGTGCTTCTTCCACCCAGCGTGCCTTGTCGGAGGGAAGTTGTTCGGTCGCAACGTGATCAAAGTATCCGAGTGATTTGACCACCGCATCCGCCGGTTGGGGGCGATCCCCCGTCAGCAGCACAAAGCGAGCGATTCCGAGTTCTCGCAACTCTTCCAGCACCTGTTGTGATTCCGGACGGATCGTCTCGCGGACGCCAATCACCCCAATGACCTGCTCATCAACCGCAACCACCAAGGGGGATTCCCCCGCAGCTTCTCGTTCACTTAATAACGAGGCGACATCGCGTGAGAAGACGATCTCACCGTGATCCAGCGCTCGCCGGTTTCCCACCACAATCGTCGATAGAGGTTCGTCGTCCTCACCAGGATAACTGGCATCATTCGCTGGATTTAACGAGGTCGTTTGGGGCCGATCACTCCCGAAAAACTCTTGTTTGGGATTGGGACTCGGATTTGGATTTGGATTCGGATTCAGTGGGAACCCTGTTCGCAGTTCAGTAGCAGACTGACCAGCAATCGCGGAGGTAGCGATGACGGCCGAGACGCCCGCCCCGGTCATCGCTTCAAATTCGGTTGGATGCGGGATCACGATTCCGCGCTCTTCCGCCCCTTTCACCACGATCCGCCCAATCGGATGTTCGCTGTTCCATTCGGCAATGGCCGCGATCCGCAAAACCTCGCGCTCGGTTCGTCCCCCCATCGGGATGATTTGCCCGAGTGCCAAGGCGTTTTGTGTCAGTGTCCCCGTTTTGTCAAATGCGAAGGTATCGACGGTCGCAAGTCGCTCGAGGACGGCGGATCCCTTGATGATCACCCCGCGTCGCGCTAGCCAGGCGAGTGACGCCATGACGGCACAGGGGGTTGCCAGCACCAGCGGGCAAGGGCAAGCAACCACCAGCACCCCTAAGGCGGGAAGAAAACCCTTCTGCCAAGAACCGCTCACCATTCGCCAGCCGAATAATGTCGCCAGTGCAGCCACCAGCACCACGGGAAGAAACCACCGCGCCAAGCGGTCCGCCGTTCGTTCCAGTTCACATTTGCGAGCTGCCGCCGTTCCAACCAGTTGTGCGATGTGCGCCAACGCCGTGCTTTGCCCAATCGACTCGGCCACAACGGTTAACGCCCCGAACTGATTCAGTGTCCCGGCCAGTACCCGATCACCAGGTCGTTTATCCACCGGAAGACTTTCTCCCGTAAACGGACTTTGATCGACGACCGACTTTCCTGCGACGACTTGCCCATCGACCGGGACCCGTTCTCCCGGGCGAATCGTTACGATATCACCGACTCGAACCTCGTCGATCGGAATATCCTGGTCCTGACCGTCTCGGTTGAGATGAATAATGTCCGGCCAAAGCGCAAAGGTTTGCCGAACCGCCCACCGCGCCCGATCGATCGTATAACCTTCGAGGCTTTCTCCGATGAGCGAGATCAGGACCACCAGTCCGGCCGTCTGGTGCTCACCCAGTGCGATCGCTGCGAGGCAGGCGAGTGTCAGTGCCAGATCGGCACCGACCCGCCCTGAGAGCAACCCGTCCAGCGTGTGGTACAGGATACGGGCTCCCCCCAGTACCGCCGCCAAGAGCGCCAGCCGATACCCGAAAAGACTGGCGCTGACGCCAGTCAGGCTCCCTGCAGGACGCCCCAACGTCAGGACCCAGTCGGCAACCAAGAGCCCCGCAACAACCAGTGTCAGCAGATACAGCGGTGCCGATTGATAATGAAAGCTGGGACGCGCGGTGAGGTCGCCACCAGACTCGCCGCGAAGCATCTCGGTTGTGGATTCAGGGATATAATGCATGAGAACGAGCTTGGGGTTTGGTGAGCGGTTTCAGTGGGGGCTGTGTTTGATACGGTGAGTGGATTCAAATGGCGTTCTTTCAGGGGCGTTCCCCCCGCAACTGTGGGTAACTCAGATCAAACGGTTGTTTCGAATCGAGCACGAGTTTGGTTTTCACCCGCTCCAACACGTCACGCAGCGTTTCCATGGTGAGTCGGTTCATGACCAGTTGCCGGGCTGTCATCGCATGTGGGACATCCTGATTTTGATCGCTTTGAATCTGAGTCAAAAGCGTGTCGAAACGATCGGCGGAACCCCGCGCCGCGGAAATTTTGGATTGACGGACCTGTTCCGCCTCGTCGGCAAGTTTGCGTGCATCCGCCTGTGACTCGGCCTGTTTCTGTTCTGCATATCCCTTCGCCTCATGAATCGATCGGACCATGTCCGCACGCGCATTCGAAACATCCAGAAATTCGGCCTTGGCTCGGGCCGGTGGTTCTGCCCGATCGACGGTCACCTGTTCGACCTCGCATCCCATCCGCTGCTGAGTCACTCGCTGCCGAACGTCCAGCAACAGTCGATTATTCAGCTCTGCTAATCCCTGCGTATGGACAAAATCGACGCCACAGCGCGAAACCAGATCCGTCGTGGTCGTTTCCACCAGCCATTGCAGACGCTGCATTGGGGACTGCGAACCATACAGCCAGTCGGCAAAATGCTCTTCCGAAATCCGATACTGAACGTTGATTTTCAGGAGCAACAGATTTTTGTCTCCGGTCAAAAACGTCGCCGGTCGCGTGACGGTCGTCGGCATTAAAAAGTCCGAGTCCGTTTCGATGTCCCCCAACGATAAGGTACGGACTTCATTAAAATTGACCCGATCGACTCGGGCAAGTGGCCAGGGGAGATCATAGCGCAGTCCACTCGCTCGTGGCGGACTGATCACCCGTCCAAAACGTCGCACGATCGCTTTTTCATTTGCGGGAACGATAAAAAACCCTGTCGATA
Organism: Schlesneria paludicola DSM 18645; assembly: GCA_945869955.1. Lineage (GTDB taxonomy): Bacteria > Planctomycetota > Planctomycetia > Planctomycetales > Planctomycetaceae > Schlesneria > Schlesneria paludicola_B. The sequence goes on along the minus strand of CAMBQP010000062.1, from coordinate 8,819 downwards.
GCAGGGCCGTTGCTGCCATCACCAGCCAGAGCCAACCCTTCATGGTGTCGCTCCTGTCACATTCGCGGGTCGCTGCGCGTCAGGAACGTTCAAAGCGGGATCAGGTAGAGGTTCTGGCTTCGTAGAACCAGGAACACCCTCCATCAACACCTTCAGGAAACGATTTGACCCGGACAGGATCAGGGTCGTCCGGTCATTCAGGATCTGTTTGTAAGATTCCAGTATTTGCAATAATTGAGCGAATTCGGGGTCTTTGCGATGGGCCTCGTTCAGGATTCGAATCGCAGCCGCTTCACCCTCACCGCGAATCCGCTCGGCATCGGCGTGTGCTTTCGCCAGCAATTCACCCGATTGCCGGTCCGCCTGACTCCGGATCATCCGGTTTTCGGCCAACCCGGCACTTCGATACCGTTCGGCAATTTTTTGCCGTTCACTTCGCATCCGCTCGAAAACCGCCTGCATGTTCCCGGTCGGCAAATTCAGCCGCCGAATTCGCACATCCACAATCTCGACCCCTAACCGCTCCCCCAGGGATTTCGTTTCATCAGGCCGTTGCTCAAATTCCTCGCGAATTGCCAGAGAAACTTTTTCCAGCGAACTGACACCCGCAGCCGGGCCGGCTTCCGAATCCCCGGCGTTCAATATCTCGGCCAGCTCACTCCGCCCAATTTGCTCGGTCAAAATCGATTGCAAACGACTGGCCAGCCGTGCTTCCGCCACCTCGGGACTTCCCAATCCTTGAAAAAACTTAACGACCGGCCGCTGCAAAATTTCACTCGACGATAATTCGCCCGAGGGACCATCCGCAATCTTCCAGCACAGATACGCTTCCACCGTGACGTTCTTTCTGTCACGCGTGAAGGCCTCGCGCCCCGGCGGCGAAAGCAGTTGCAGGCGACGGTCAAATCGACGGACCCGCTCGATCGGCCACGGCAACTTGAGATGCAAACCCCGCTGTGCTGGCTGGTCATAAACCGCCGTAATCCGCCCGAATCGCTCGACCAGGACAAACTCGGTCTCGTCCACAAAAATGAAGAGTGTGGGAAAAAGCATCGCGGCAAATAAAGAGGCGAGCCATCGCCAGTACCGTGCGGTCACCAATCGACTCCCATTTCGAAATCCCACCCACCCCAATTGATACTTGGCAAATTAGGCCAATCGCACAGATTGTAGGGGGGAAAGGGAACCACTCGCAATCAAAACAGCCGCTTCGTTGGCGGCAAAATCCGATCAGTATCGTCATTCTGCCGATTTTGCGGCTCAACCTGACGGCGAACCAGAATTTTCGATACGAATTCAGGATTCCGCCAACATCGGTTTTACTCGTCTTCTCTGATTTACTCGTCTTCTTCGTGTCTCAGTGCCTCGGTGGTAAAGCTTCTTCGGGGTTTAAAACGAAGACAGAGTTCACCACTGAGGCACAGAGACACTGAGAAAAACAGAGAAGATTTTTTGGGTTAAACACAGAAGAGAATAGCAAAAACCATGGAATACGGCAGTCGATTCATGAAGCACATCCTCGTCGAAAACAGGCAAAGAGCATGAGCCAAGAATCACGCGAATCGGCGAGAACCCATGGCACAAAACTGAAAACTGAAAACTGAAAACTTCTCTACTCTACCCGTTCATTCAGCTCGGCAAGCTCCACCAGCAATTGTTCGAGCTCCACCCGATAGTCTTCTTCAGGTATCTGATCTTTGCTGTCTCGCAGGTTCTCGACGGCAATCTCCAGCTCATTTCTTCGCAAACGGTCTTGCGGTGAAAGCTTGGCATCGGTCGCGTTCGAGATCAGATGCCACTGATGTGCTTTTCGGCCGTCTAGCGATTGGCCCGCAGTCGGTTTCGCTCGCGGCGACAATCCCCGGAACTGGTCAGCACGAACACTTTGGCCGTCCCCGTTGTCATCCAAGAGCGCATGCTCGGTGGCGACACGCCCGTCGGTATCGTAGTACTCGGTCGTTCTGCGGGAGGCCATCAAAAAGGCTTCCCACAGCGAGGTCTGATTGTCTTTGTCGAGATCGGCGGCAGGATCGGTGATCGCGTGGGAAAGATGGTCACCAAACCGCGAAAAATTGACTTCAGTCCCCGATTTTGTCCCGGTGATCACCACCCGCTGAGGCCCCGCCAGCGCCGAAATGAAGGGGCCACTTGCGGACGAACAATTGATGATGGCGGTTGGTCGATCGACGGGCTTTAACCACTGATTCAATTCTTCCGCCGAAAAATCAGGACCACGCAGGTTGAATTTGGCCACGCGCCGGTCGAAGGTTCCGTGACCGATCAACACAATCCAAAGCTCACTGTGAACCGCACCTTGTGATTGTTTGATGGCCGCTTCCAATCGCGAATAATCTGTTTCTTTGACCTCGATTTCACCCCGATGTCGTCCGATGACCGTGACCGCCATGCCCGCCTGTTTGGCGGCAGACTCCCAGCGTTCGGACCACTGATAAAACGTAATGTCGTACTGCGGATTCCCACCAGCCCCGACCACCAGAATCAAGGCGGGTATCGAGGAACCCGATTCCCCTTCCGCAGCATGGCCCGCCCCCAGCGTCAACCAGACAATCCCCAGCAGAGCTAAGAAACAGGAGATCCCCATGGAAAAATGCTTGGAAATACGCTTGGACATGCTCTTTAGCCTGGCCAGCACCGCTGCTCCCCCCTTGTCGTGAGTCGCGTCTCGACCAGTCTGGACCAACGTTTCGGTCGTCTGTACGGCAGACCAGCCGGTGGTTTGATCGTTCACGGCATCCCTTTCCAGCGTCGTAATCCCCATTCACCACACAGGCAGGCCACGATCAACCCCAGCATCCAGGGTTGATGCCACAGCGGAACCGTGTAGGCTTCGGTCAACGGGGCCTCTCGATGGGGTAATGTGCGCACAAATTGATCCAGGCGATCGAGCGACACGACCTCGCCAGAAGTTTCTTTGGCAATCCGTTCTAGCAAAATTCGATTCGGGATGACTTGAGCAAACTCGTCCGCCAAGGGGTCTGCCACCCAGCCCGTTTCCGCCTGTCCCAGCGATCCCCCCTCTTGATCAATCACCTCGACCGTCGCCCGATAGCGACCTTCTTGACGCGAAACAAAGGTCGATTCATACAGCCCCGCCTCTTGCAGCGATGGTTCGGCAGGTTGAGTCACTTCCGTTCCGTCCGGCAGTTTCAAGCGAATATTGACCGCCGCATTGTCCTGCGGCTGAAATTCTTTGGTTCGTACCCGTGCTTCGACCCGCATCAAGGGCTGTCCCAGATCGTCCTTGGCCGCAGTCCTCAATTCAATCCGATCCGGCACATCCGCGATCAGCCAGCGCAAGGTTTGTCGCCAGGCTTTTCCCAGATCATCTTTCGCCCGCTGCGAATCGGTCCGGTCCAGTTGCCATCGCCACAGGTCTCCGATCAGCATGGCCGCCGCTCGCCCCCGTCCGAAGGACTGCACGGCCAAAGCCGGAAGTTTTTGTCCCGCAGGGTCCACCACTTCTGCAATCACCGTCGCCCCCGGCTTCACCCGACTGCTGCGGTTCAACGTGGAAAAATTGGGCATTTCGACCAGTCGCTGCTGTTCTTCCGTTTCGGTCGAGCGTAACCGAGCCCAGGGCTGCAGCCAGCCTTCTCGGGTCAGTTGCAGCCGATAGCCTGTCGGTGTGGCGGTGGCGGCAGTCGCTTCCAGCGAAATGGGGAGCATCCGACCGACCGGTGTCTTGTCATAAGCCCCCTGGCGAAAGGACTCGGATCCCCCCAGCATCAACAGCCCACCTCCCCGTTCGCTGACAAATCGTTCGAGCAGCGCCAACTGGTCGGGCGAGAAAAACTCGGATTCCAGATCGTCAATGATCACCGCGTGAAACTGGTACAATTCTTCCACCGTCTTCGGAAAACCGGCCGCCAGTTCGTCAGGGGTCTTGGTGTTCAACCGGACGAGGACCGGTTGGTCATATCGTTCGGTCTCGTCCGTTTTTCCTTCAAAGCCCCGGAAGAGGGGATTGCTGACCTCGCCCGCTTTGCTGCGCCAATCAAATTTCGGCTCTTTTTTGGCGATCCGGATCACCGCCGTCAATTGAACCTGATCATCCGAATCGATCGCCCGCCGCAGAAATTTATACTCCCAGTTCGGTCGACCAGACAGATAAAGGATTCGATACTTGGCATTTCCCCGATCGACCGCGATAAGCCGGCGATTGTTGGCCAAGGTCGTTTCGATGGAGGAAGGATCACTGAGCGGTCCATTCCGAGCAGAACCAGGCGGCTCGACTCCCGGCGGAGTGGTGACACTGGCTGTTGCACTGGCGGCGGCACTGGCGGCAGCAGTCCGACGCCCCTCTGCTTCGGTTCGGACCCGTACCTCATAAAACGAAACGCCGGGTTGAGTCGGACGAATCTGAAAGCGAAAGGGGAGTGGCCCCGCATCGCCCGAGAAGGTTTGCGTCTCTTCTTTCAGGACGACTCCTGCCTCATCGATCACCTGCGCGGTGATGGCCGCTTTGGTGAGTCCTGTTTGCGAGACATCGGCCTGGATGGTGACAGGGGCATCTTCAAACGCGGTCGAGGTGATCGTCAAGTGCGAGACCGACAGGTCGGGAAGATCGCTGCCTACCGAGGCGTTGCCGGGAATCACCGGATAAATCGGCGGCAATGATTGGGAAATCCGTCCGATCTCTTTCGCATCGGTGGCGATGCCGTCGGTGAACAGGAAAACCCCCGCCAGTGGTCGATCTCGAAAGCGATCCTGCAGACTGTTCAGAATGCCGAGCAGATTGGATTGAGAGCCTTGAAACTCGAGCCGGGAAAAATCGGTCACCCCCTGCAATCCCGACTGAAAAACATATCGTCGGACATCAAAGTCTTGTGCAAGTCGCACTTGCCAGGGAGCCTCTTCGGCGGTTAACTCACGTTGGATTTGTGCCCCGCGCGACTCGGCAGCACTCCGATCCTTCATGTTCAGGCTCTGGCTGTCATCGGCCAGAATCACAAACAGATTGGCCCCCGGACTGACACGTCGACCGCTCCAGAGTGGTTCGAGCAGACAGATCCCCAGCAGCAGCAAACCCAGAATTTTGCACAGGGGTGCCAGCCAACCTGCGACCCCTTCGAGCGGAGCATTCCAATAGCGCCAGGCGACCAGGGCGATCCCCAGCAGCAACAGCACCACAGCGACTGCCAGCCAAGCCTGGCTGCCGAAGATGAGCGTTCCACTCATGCTGAATTGGTCCCCTGTCAATCGATTCGTTCACCGTAAAAAATACTCTCTTGAGCATAACCGCTTCCCGCAGGTCAAAACAGCCAGCAAGGGGAAAGAAGCCCAAACCTCGCACAGCGCGTCAAGGGAATGGCGACAGAGGCCGCGATTTTCCCGGATGGCGATCCCGTTTTTGCTCGACTTTCAACGCTCAAACGCGATCGTTTTCCGTGTTTCACCCAGTTGTCGAGCTCCGACATCGGGTATCGGTTGCGCGATGTAACGAGGCTCCGCGAGACGAGAAAAAAAACCCTCCCCCGGCAATCGCCAATTCCAGCGTGCTTTTCCATCCGGTTGTTTTTCGTTGTTGGTCTTGCAGCCCACTTGGACCGTCAGCCACCGCATCCGCGTCGGCAGCGATTTCCACAGATCAGCCCCGCGTCGATTAATCGAGGCCGAACCGCATCCGCCCGCAGATTGGCGGTGGAAAAGATCATCACCGCCGTCGGGGTAGAGTAGGCAACGGATGACGAGCGACGTTTCTCAGTGTGGTGAGCGTGAGCGATGTCACGGGGCGCATCTGACCGGCTCTCCGAGATCCCACACAACTCAACAGAAACTCGCGCGGCTCCTGCCGGAATCGAAGCGGTTTTCGGTCCCGCCGAACCTTCGACATCCCACCCGTTGGACACTGTATTGTCAGCGTGCACGGGATCGGAAAAAGCCCAAGGGGGGAGTACTCAAACATTTTTCACGCATCAGATAACTTCAGATCATCGACAAAGAATGACCAAAAACTCCAAACCAAACGCCAGCAACTTGGCACGAGCGAGCAATGGGGTACACGCCATCACCGTTTGACCCGTAGCCACAGGCGCAGGGGGGTCGGTGTTCAGCCGACCTCTTCGAACGTCGCTGGCCAACAATGTCCGGTCCGACCTGAAGACCACGAAACCATCGGTGACACGGGTCTTTTGGCAGCGTGCGTGACGGAAATGGTTGCCACGCGCAAGCGGTCGGGTTAGACTCTGCCAAGGCTTGGCATTGATGACGATATCCACTGCGATTGCGAGCCAAAAACGTGTCGATTTGCGAACAACGCGATGCACAAGCGGGCTCGATCAACGGACTCGGATCGGTTTTCGTTGCTCGTCACTCTCGATTGTCACAATGTTCGGAGATTCACGGAAAACCGGATTGAAGAGTCTGCGTGACAGGCTTTACCGACTACGACATTCCCCTCTTTGGCTTAATCGAAAACATCATTTCTGGGAAGCGATATTGAACTGTGGCACAGCTAAAACTCAAACTTGAACAGGAAGTCGAGCTGCGCGTACTGAATGGTGATTGTGGAAAACTCTTGCCAACGCTGGATGCGAATTCAATCCAATGTTGCGTAACATCCCCCCCTTATTGGGGACTGCGTGACTATGACCACCCGGATCAAATTGGTGCCGAGCCTTCCCCGGAACTTTATGTTCGTAACCTGGTCGCCGCGTTTCGCGAAGTACGCCGAGTCCTCAAAGCGGACGGGACGCTTTGGCTGAACGTCGGTGACGGATACGCTCGTAACGGGGGAACAGGAAAATGTGGCCCGAATGCGGTCGTGGGCAACACCAAAAAACTGATCCAGAAGCGAAATTGTAAAGTCCCCGATGTCTGGGGATTAAAGGACCGGGACCTGATGGGGCTTCCGTGGCGTGTTGCTTTTGCGCTACAAGAAGATGGCTGGATCCTTCGGTCTAAAATCGCGTGGATCAAGAAAACCGCGATGCCCGAGAGTGTCAAGAATCGGCCTACGAATGCAACAGAAGAGATCTTTCTCTTTGCCAAATCTCCTACGTACTACTATGACTCGACGGCAGTGCGCGAGGAATCCGGTGCAAACCTGCGGAACTATTGGGTCCTGGGGCCTGATCCAAGTAGCTATGGCCACCCCGCAGCCTTTCCTCGCGAACTGGCCCGCAGATGTATTTTGCTCGGGTCGCGCGAGCATGACTGGGTGCTTGATCCGTTTGGTGGGTCGGGAACGACAGGAATCGTGGCAAATCATCTCGGCAGAAACGCAATGTTAGTCGAACTGAATCCGGAATATGCGGAATGTGCGAAAGAGCGACTGTTCGACTGACCATGGGGCACATCATCGACAAGTCGAAAGGGGGGAATGATTCACCTCAAAATCTTCGCGCAATTTGTACGAATTGTAACGAAGGCTTACAAAACACCAGTCTTCCCAAGCCAGATCGGATCCACCTGCTGGCCCAAGTTCGACGAGCAACCATTGACGATCAACAAGTCGTTCTCGAATGGCTGCTGAAAAAATTCCGGCGGAAGTCAACCGAATGACGTTTGTTCTGCAATGAACTACACCGCGAACTTGACGCCCGCCGCCCCCCGCCATTTGCCAATTGCCTCAGGTCATCAACGTAGGTATCAAAGGGGGCAGGACTCGTTGAAAGCGAATTAACCAATTCTTAGACCGATTTGATGCCACGACCACGTCGGGTCGATGAAGCGGGCAGATTTTACCAGGCACTCAATCGTGGTCATGGCCGGTCGCCGTTTTTTTTGACAGACGACGATGATTCCGCGTTTGAACGAATCCTGGCGGTAGTGGTGGCGGAATACGATGTTTTGGTTTTCTCGTTTCCATGGATTCCAAATCATTGGCATCTGTTATTGCGCCCGAATGTCGACGGGGAAATGGTAACCGTTCACGGTTCGGGGCCTGGGTGCGTCAGTGAAAGCCGGAGAAAGGCCGCGAATGTGAGTTTCGTACGAGGTAAGATCTCGTCAATCGCCTGTCCCCGTTTTCGCGAGTTCCTTTGACCGCTCTTCCAATGGATGAAGAGAACTATCAAGGATTTCTGGAAATCCCGTGTAGCTCACATTAAAGCTTTTGTGAAAACAACACATATTAAATGAGGCGAGATTGCCAAAAATATTTTCCTTTTCATTTGCATAGTTGTTCGGGTTGTAGAGTGCTGGAATGTGCCAGTAAAGCCTGTATTCCATGGATTGAATGAACTCGATCAGAGCCTGTGATTTTTCGAGTCGATCATTCTCTACATAAAGAACAGGCTTATGCTTTAAGATTAACTTTCTCGCACCGGCTAACACTTTGAGTTCCATACCTTCGACATCGACTTTGAGTAGATTCAGGTAGGGGATATCTTGCAGCTCTTCATCTAACACAACAGCATTCACTGGCCTTCCCGTGGAATAACCCTCTATCGAGATGCCACCAAAATTCGCTGGTTGAGAGTAATCAAGATCCGGGATGGTAATCAAACCCTTTTCACTTGACGCCGCTTGCTCAAAACAATAGACATTGAGGCAAGAATTAATGCTCATATTTGCGCATAATGTCTGGAAAATGATACGCTGTGGCTCATAGGCAAAGACCCTCCCCGAGCTCCCGACCCGCTTGGAAAACCCAAGAGTATGGGCACCAATGTTTGCACCCACTTCAACGACATAACTTCCCGGGGCGATGATCTGCAGGAGTAATTCCATTTCCCCGTATGAGAACTCTCCATATCTTTCAATCGAAGCCCCGATGTATTGATCGTTCTTGTTGTAGACCATCCAGCCATCTCGCATTCGCACGAGACGATTAAAATCATCGTTTTCCAATAAAT
>CAMBQP010000061.1 GCA_945869955.1 Schlesneria paludicola DSM 18645 | reverse complement strand
AACAAAAAGTTTTCATCGAGGCCATTCGAGTCGGCATACCGCGCCAGATCCAGCCAGTGTCGGCCCCAGCGTTCACCAAAATGAGGTGACGCCAAGAGCTGATCCAGAATCCGATCGAAGGCGTCGGGGCGTTCGTCCGCCAGAAAGGCGTGCAGTTCTTGCGGGGTGGGTGGAAGTCCCGTCAACTGAAAGGTGACGCGGCGCAGCAGGTCGGGTCGGTTGGCATCCGCAGCAGGCTGCAGTCCTGCCGTTTCCAGCTTTTCCAGCACAAACCGATCCAAGGGCGATCGGGGCCAGTTTTCGGCCTGGACGGCAGGAATCCCCTCGTTTTGCAGTGGCCGGAATGCCCAGTGGTTTTTCCCTTCCACCGGATCCGAGGGATCAATCTCAGACAAATCTACTGCAATACCGATGGCGGCGAAGGCCAGCAGCGAAAAGCACATTCCCGGCAAAAATCGCAAATCGGTCCACATGGTTGAATCTCACCTCGACTTCAAGCGGATCAATTCAGGACAATGCCACATCAGAACGGGTTTATCAAGCAGAAGTCGTGGAAAGTTCGCCAGCGATGTGAAGGAAGTTTTTGAGCAAATCGATTCCTCCGTCCGTCAGAAAACTTTCGGGATGGAACTGCACTCCGTGAATGGGGTGAATCCGATGACGCAGGCCCATGATTTCCCGCGGATGACCCGGAAAGTCTGCCCAGGCAGTCACTTCCAGTTCCGGACTGAGTGTCGATTCGGGAACCACCAGGCTGTGGTAGCGGGTCGCCGTAAACGGATTAGGGAGTCCGGCAAAGACACCCGTCCCCAAATGATGGATTGCCGAAGTCTTGCCGTGCATCAGGCGTTCGGCACGAATCACAGGTGAATTGTAAACTTCTGCCAGGGATTGATGGCCCAGGCAGACTCCCAAGGTCGGGATGCGGGGACCTAACTCGCGAATCAATTCCATCGAAATCCCCGCCTCGTGTGGAGTACACGGGCCGGGTGAGACAACAATCCCACGCGGGTTCATCGCCGCAATCTCCGCAATGGTAATCTGGTCGTTGCGGGCCACACGCACATCAATCTGGGCATCGATTTCGCCAAACCGTTGCACAAGATTGTAGGTGAACGAGTCGTAGTTATCGAGAATAAAGAGCATCGAATCACGATCGCGGAAAAGAACAGGGACGGCACGCACAACGCGCTTAACAACGCTTTTCGCTCTTGTCCGGTGAGGATCACAGCCGAAAAAACAAAATTTTCGGGGGGGGATCGACACCGAATCAGAGCCAACTTGCTGATGGCAGTTTCCACTGAGCATCGGGGGAAGTAAACTGTCGTACGCGGTTTTTTTAAGGGATAAAGGAAAGATTCGTCGGGAACGTTAAGATTTCAACGACTGTTTCGTGAGAATCGGGTCGCCAACACCGTTTCGCCCCGACCGGGTTGTCACAAAACAGGACTGGCCCTGAAATGATCCCAATTCCTGAATGACGGCAAAAATCAGGTGCTGTGAGCTCCCCGTTGCTCGCGGGTCACCTGCGACAAAAATCCCTGTTTCCATGAATTCACCCCAGAAAGTCATCGTCATGATGTCGACACCCATCACTCGCCGAAACTTCTTCGCAGCGACCGCCGCAACCGCAGCGACCGCCGCCACAACCGCAGCGGCAACATCCCTGTTGTCCGCGACCGCCGCCGCCGCCGCACCGCTGGAATCCGCTTCTCCCTTTCGGATGTGCCTCAATACCAGCACCATTCGCGAATGTTCCTACCTGGGAAACAAGATGGACATCGTCGGGGCGATCGAGGTTGCCGCCAAGGCGGGGTACACCGGCATCGAGCCCTGGATCGGGGAACTGGATACTTACGTGAAAGGAGGAGGCGTGCTGGCGGACCTGCGGAAACGGATCGTTGACGCCGGTCTGGTGGTCGAAAGTGCGATCGGTTTCGCCGCATTCCTGGCAGAAGATGACCAGGAACGACAAAAAGGACTGGAAGAAGCCCGGCGGTGCATGGGGCTGGTTCGCGACATCGGCGGCACGCGGATTGCCGCTCCCCCGGTCGGCGTCACCGACAAAACCGGCCTCGATCCACTGAAATTATCCGCCCGATACCGGGCTCTTTGCGAACTGGGTGCCCAAGAGGGGATTTTGCCGCAGCTCGAACTTTGGGGCTTTGCGAAAACGTTGGCCCGGATGGGAGAAGTCGCCTTCGTCGGCATCGAAGCGGCGCATCCCAGTGCCTGCTTCCTGCTGGATGTTTATCACATCTTCAAAGGGGGCTCGGACTTTGAAGGATTAGGGATGTTCGCCGGTTCACGGATGCACAATTTCCATGTCAACGACTACCCCGCCAATCCGCCACGAGAAACGATCAACGATGCCGCCCGAGTCTATCCCGGCGATGGGATCGCTCCGCTGACCAAAATCTTCCGTACACTGCGCGACAACGGTTATCGGGGAGCGGTCTCGTTGGAACTGTTCAACCGCGACTACTGGAAGCAAGACGCCCTCGAAGTCGCCAAAACGGGTTATGACAAAACCAAAGCGGCCCTGGCGAAGGCGTTTGTCTGAGCTGGGTGGCTTCTTCGTTTCATTCAAGAAGAGAAGATTGGGATTAACCACAGAGAGACAGAGGCACAGAGAAGATAAAAGCAAGGAATGCAGGGAAAAGCCGCAGCATGCAGTGGAAAGCTCGCTGGAATTTCCGGACAGAATTCCGGATTTTTTTTACTAAAAAAAATAAATATTAAGATGAGTGGCTGGCGATTTCTATCGATTGCAGACTGATAAACCCCCTCAATCTATTCTTGTTTTTCTGCATTCCTGCACTGTTTTTTCTTCTCTGTGTCTCTGTGGTAAACCGCGTTTTCCCTTTCGTCTTTAGCAGGGAAGTTGATTCTCAACGCCTTTGATCGAAGTTTGGGGGGGCATTTTGAAGCGTTACCACGTTGCCGCAGTCTCCGACGTTCCGCCGGGTGCAGGGCGAGAATTTGTCGTCGGGGGACGGATCGTTGCATTGTTCAATACAGACGGGGCGTATTACGCCTTGGATGGAATTTGTCCCCACGCCGGGGGGCCGATTGCCAAGGGAACGTTGTGCGGAGCTGTCGTCACGTGCCCTTGGCACGGCTGGCAATTCGATGTCACGTCCGGACGACATTGCCTGAATCCCCAGCTGAAACAACCCGGGTTTCCGGTGGTGATCGAGGGGGACCAATTATGGGTCGAATTGCCAACGGAATAAGTCGCCGAGGTTCGGGGCAACGATGTGACGGGATCGAGTTGCAATTCGTCGGGCCGCTTCGGGCCGGCTGACATTGTTCCCCCAAAAAAACGGAACGGCGTTGACCGTCGTCGACGTGATGGATTCTGGAAGCCTCAGCGGGTAAAACTCGATTGTCCAGAACGTCGGTTGCAGATGACAAAACGTTTACTCAAGGAATGCCACTTTGCCGGAATCCCTGTCACAACTCGAACAACTGAAGAAACTGACTGTGGTCGTCGCCGATACCGGTGACTTTGAGTCGATGAAACAGTACCAGCCGCGCGACGCAACCACGAATCCGTCGTTGATTCTCGCCGCCGCATCCAAGCCCGAATATGCCTACCTCGTCGAAAAGGCGATTGCCGATCGGGCTGGGTCCGGATTGACGGGAGCTCGACAACTGGACGATGTCATCGACCACGTGCTGGTGAATTTTGGGATCGAAATTCTCAAGATCGTTCCGGGTCGAGTTTCAACCGAAACCGATGCCCGGTTATCATTCGATACCCCCGGCACTCTGGCCAAGGCTCGGCAACTGATTGGCCTGTACGAGAATCAGGGGCTTTCCCGCGACCGGGTGCTGATCAAGATCGCCTCGACCTGGGAAGGGATTCGGGCAGCCGAGGTGCTCGAACGAGAAGGGATTCATTGCAATCTGACGCTGCTGTTTTCGTTCGCTCAGGCGGTCGCCTGCGCGGAAGCGAAAGTTCGGTTGATTTCCCCGTTTGTGGGTCGAATTCTCGACTGGTATAAAGCCGCTTTGAAACGAGATTACTCGGCAGCGGAAGATCCCGGCGTGCAGTCGGTGACCCAGATTTTCGAATACTACAAGAAGTTTGACTATCAGACCGAAATCATGGGGGCCAGCTTCCGGAATAAAGGGGAAATCACTGAACTATCCGGCTGTGATTTGTTGACCATCAGCCCGGGATTACTCGGTGAATTGGCCAGTTCCACGGAATTACTCCCCCGCAAGCTGGATGCTACCGCCGCCAAATCGACAAACTGGGATCGGATCACGCTGGATGAAAAGTCGTTCCGGTTCCGCTTGAATGAAGACGCGATGGCGACAGAAAAAACCGCTGAAGGGATCCGGAAGTTTTCGGCGGATATCGTGAAACTGGAACAATTGATTTCTGCCAAAATCGGCTGATGGATTCGGCAAAACCCGACTGTGAAACCCGACTGTGAAACCCGACTGTGAAATCCGATCGTGAAAAATGTTCGACGTGTTTTGAAGGGTGATTTCTGATGCCAATCAACCTCGCCAGGATTCGTTTGCGTCAACTGATGGCCGCCGAAGGCTACCTGGAGTTGAAGATGCCCGATCACGCCTTGCGAGAAATCGAATCGATCGACGAGTCTGGCGGACAATGCTACCAGACATTGATGCTGCGCGGTGAAGCCTGGCTGCTCAAGGAAGATCAGCAGCGAGCCCTGGATGCGTTCCGACTGGCTCACATCGAGAATTCGACCGATTTAATGGCGCTCATGCGGATGGCGTGGTGTTTCAAACGGACTGACCAACTGCCATTGGCGATCGAGACCATGAAACTGGCCTACCAGTTTCATCACGAGGTTCCGGTCGTGCTGTACAATCTGGCCTGCTATTATTCGCTGGCAGGAGACCGGGAAAATGCTCTCTCCTGGCTGGGGCGAGCGTTTCGGATGGACCGTGAGCTGCTCAAACTGATTCCCGACGAAACCGATTTTGACCCTTTGCGTAATGATGCGGATTTCCAGCATCTGATTGAATTGACGGAAAAGAAGCTATGAACGTCTACGGGATCATTCCTGCTCGATTACAATCGACACGCCTCCCGCGAAAACTGTTGCTGGCCCAGACCGGCAAGCCGTTGCTCGAATATACCTGGAATTCCGCCTCACGCGCCACTTGCCTCAATCAGCTGATCGTCGCTGCAGATAGCGACGAAATCGTCACGGCGGTCACACGGTTCGGCGGACGCGTGGAAATGACGGGCGAGCATCCCAGTGGGACCGATCGGATTGCCGAAGTCGCCCGGCGATGTTGTCCCGCAGGAGAAATCTTCGTCAACATTCAGGGGGACGAACCCGAAATCAATCCGGCGAATATCGACGCCCTCGTCAAGGCCCTGGTTGACTGTCCGACGGCACAGATGGCGACCCTCGCCACCCCCATGCAATCGCTCGAACAAGTGCAGGCCTCGTCCTGTGTCAAGGTGGTGCAGGGGGGGGATGGACGAGCCCTCTATTTCAGTCGCGCGGCAATCCCTTTTTGCCGCGATCGGGATCCGGCCGAGGTTTTGGCGAGCCACCATCCGTGGTTGTTACATATCGGAATTTATGCATATCGCCGCGACTTTTTGCTCGAATTAGCGCAACTTCCCCCGTCGCGGCTGGAACAATGGGAAAAGCTGGAACAGTTGCGGGCGTTGGAAGCGGGTGCCCGGATTCAAGTTGCGATTGTTGAGCATCACTCGGTTGGCATCGACACGCCGGAGGACTATGCTCGGTTCGTCGAAAGATGTCGTTTGCTGGAAAGCAGTCGTCACAAAATGGAATAAGATCAGGACCGGATCAACGGTTTTCTGATCGGAATCCGGTCGGCCCGTTGTCCGCTCGATTTGGGCCTGCCCCAACGTTTTTTTCTCACACTCACCCTCGCCTGGCCTTCAATCCAAAGTTCTATGATGACGAAACACATTTTTGTGACAGGCGGCGTAGTCAGTTCCCTCGGTAAGGGGCTCACCTCGGCTTCGATCGGTACGATTCTCGAACGACGCGGGCTGAAAGTCCGGATGCAGAAACTCGATCCGTACATCAACGTCGATCCAGGGACGATGAGTCCCTTCCAGCATGGCGAAGTGTATGTCCTCGACGACGGGGCCGAGACCGATCTTGACTTGGGCCACTATGAACGGTTCACCAACAGTCCGTTGACGCGGGATTCCAATTTCACCTCGGGCCGAATCTATCTGAAGGTGATTCAGAAAGAACGGGACGGAAAGTATCTCGGCAAAACGGTGCAGGTTGTTCCGCATATCACCGACGAAATTAAGGCCGCGATCCGGGGTCTGGCCGGTCCGGATGTCGATGTCGTCATCACTGAATTGGGGGGTACCGTCGGTGACATTGAGGGGCTTCCCTTTTTCGAGGCGATCCGACAAATGCCACTCGATATTGGTCGAGAAAACTGTCTGTTCGTCCACCTGACCCTGGTTCCGTACCTGAAAGCCGCCAAAGAACTCAAGACCAAGCCGACGCAGCACAGCGTGCAGCAGTTGCGTCAGATCGGTATTCAGCCTGACATTCTGATTGTGCGGACCGAACGGGATCTCGGACAAGAGAACGCCGATAAGATCGCACTCTTTTGCAATCTGGAAAAGCGAGCGGTGATCGAAGAGAAGGACAAAGAGTTTTCGATTTACGAGGTCCCATCCGGGCTGGTGGAATATGGCCTGGACAAGTTGATTCTGGAAAAGCTGCATTTGTTGCAGGCCGGTCCATCGGGGATGGAAGACTGGGATGACCTGGTTCACCGGATCAAGAATCCGAAGCATGACGTGAACATTGCGGTGGTCGGGAAGTACATCGAGCACCGCGATGCCTACAAGTCGATCTATGAAGCGCTCGATCATGCCGGGTTTTCCCATTCGACACGGGTCATCGTCAAGCGGATTGAAGCGGAACAGCTCGAACGTCAGGAAGCAGCATCGGTTTTGGCCGGCATTGACGGACTGCTCGTCCCCGGCGGGTTTGGGCATCGCGGGATCGAAGGGAAGATTCAGGCGGTCCGCTACGCGCGCGAGCATCAGATTCCTTTTTTCGGGATCTGCCTGGGGATGCAAGTGGCGGTGATCGAGTACGGTCGGCATCAGCTCGGCCTCGACGACGCCAACAGCACCGAATTTGATACGGCAACTCCGCACCCGGTGATTTGTCTCTTGGAAGAGCAACGCGGGATTGAAACCAAGGGAGCGTCGATGCGTCTCGGAGCCCAGCCCTGCAATTTGGCCGAGGGTTCGCTACTGGCCAAGGTCTACGGAAAAAGCGAAGTTTCCGAGCGTCACCGTCACCGCTACGAGTTCAACCCGGACTACCGTGAGCAGTTCCAATCGGGTGGGATGTCGCTGAGTGGTGTCAGTCCGAATGGAAAACTGGTAGAAGCGATCGAGCTTCCCGGCCACCCCTGGTTTGCGGCGGTCCAGTTTCACCCCGAATTCAAATCCAAACCCCATCACCCGCATCCGCTATTTCACGGCTTCATCGAAGCGGCACTCAAGCGGCATCAATCCCGCAAGTAAGGGGTGCGGTGCAACCACGGCGGAATTGAGCCCGACGCGAAAGCGTCGGGTTTTTGTTTTATTGGTGATCGTGATCGTGTGGTGCCAGGACCTGAGAAGTCTGTCGAAAACGGGGACTGGCTCCGTCCGCGGTGCCTGTCCCCGTTTTCGATCCGAGATGGCTCCGTCCGTAATGACGTCCCCGTTTTCGATTCGAGAAGTCGGTTGAAAACGGCGACTGTGTGCGAGCGAAATCAAAAATCCACTTGAATGATACGCAGTGTGAGGTGTCTGTCCCCTTTGTTTTGTTTGTTGCGCGACAAAATTCAAAAGACGAAGATCACGGCTTCTCCGAAGACTCCGAAGCAGTGTCACCCGGTCACGAATCCAGCACTCGGTCCCACACGCGGCAATGATCCAACGAGCGATAACACCTCGGGTGTATCATCGGCACCGATTGACACGCTTCTCTTCGAGGCGCGGTTAAACATCGCGGGAAACCCCTGCGGTTTCACCATGTGGTACAAGCCATCACCGTTTGACCCGTAGCCACAGGCGCAGGGGGTTCGGTGTTTAGCCGAGCTCTTCAAACGTCGCGGGATGTCGATTGCAAATCCGCTCTCTACCGACCCCGCGTCGGTGGAAGCAACGACTGGTTAGCTAAGAAGCGCTCGGGTGGCACTGCTTCCGAGTCCTCAGTGAAGCGGTCCTCTTCGTCTGTTAGGTATCCTCTGGCGACGCGAGATCGATGAAATAACATCACCCGCGAAGTGGCGGGCCAGGCAGCAATTCCCGGACGACGATTTTTTGTCGAAAAGGAGGGGCACTTGGAGGAACCGTTCGTAAACGTTTGGTCGGAGCCGGATTGAGTGTTGTTTTTCGAGCACCGCTGTTTGGAACTGCGGGGTGAAGAATGGAATCGAGAGAGATACGGGCACGTAAACATTCGTCCACCGACGGTTTGATCCGCGTGAATCATGAGACGTTCAGTTTGGTGAAGGATCGGCGTTCGGGATCTGTCATCATCCCCATTGTTGATGCGCTGATGTCCGCATTTTCGATGTTCTCTCGCAAATGTCCCTCGCTGCTGGCGTTTGAAGACGAACGCAATCATCCCAACCTTCGGCGGATCTACCGCATCGAACGTGCCCCTAGTCATACCCGCATGCGAGAAATTCTTGATGGAACCGGGGGGGAAGTCCCGCTGGTATTGGCGATTGCCAGGGGAAGAATTTTTGACTCGTCGCGCGGGTCCCCGATTCATTGCGCAATCGTGCCCCTGAAAACTGAAAACTGAAAACTGAAAACTGAAAACTGAAAACTGAATTTTCACAGCCGCGCACTGAGTTTGTCGTTGAGTCTTTTTTGTCCACCCGGTGGCAGGCGGCGATGAATTTCTGGCATCAGTCCGTAGGCAAACGCGATGATTTTCAGCGGGTGCAGCGTCGGAGCGGTTGCCTGTTGTTCCATTTGGAGTTTGCAACTGCTGCATTCCGTCAGACCGAAGTGAATTTGATTCGACTGCATCTGCTCGATCAATCCCTTACCCATCGCCAGCGATTCCTCAAAGTGTTCGCGTGTGAAGCCAAACGTGCCGGCGAATCCCGAACATCCCTGATCGACCGAAGAAATTTGCAAATCGGGAATCAACCGGCAAAGATCGACCAGCGGCGTCGTCCGACCCAGGGCGCGCAAATGACAGGGTGTGTGGTAAAAGGCCGAGAATCCCAGCGGGGCAAAATCGGTCCGCAGCTGGTTTTGCTGGTGCAGTCCCTCGAGGTAAGCCCCCGCCTCGATCACCTGATTGGCAACCAGTTGGACATCCGGATGATCGATCAAACGCGGGTATTCCTGTTTCAGGCAGACCACCGCAGCGGGTTCGGTACAGACGATCGGACATCCCTCACGAGCAAACTCGGCCAGAACGCGGAGATTCTGTCGAGCCAGTCGGCGGGCCGGTTCGAGGTCACCGGTCGAAATGAGTCCCATTCCCGAACGGACTTGCCCTGGTGGAACATGCAGTTTCCGTCCATTGTGCATCAGGATCCGCCCCAGAGCCAACCCCAGCTCGGGATCGTGACTGTTGGCGAAGTGATCGACAAAATAAATCACTGGTACGGGATTGCGGAGCGATTCGGGCGGGGCGAGCCATTCTCGCGGTGCGGTTTTGAGAAAGGTTTGGCGGGCGAATGGAGGAAGTTTTCGCTGATGGGAAACTCCAACCACTCGTTCGAGCAGCCAGCGGACCCCACGCTGTTTCAATAAGGGATTCACGAGCCATGACAGGCGGCCAAGTAAATCACTCCAATCATGAACGCGGGTCAGAAACCATTCCGCAGTCCGGGGGCCATTGGCCGCGACGAATTGGGCTTTGGCTTCGAGCATCAGTTGCGGGATATTCACTTCGGTGGGACAGTCAACCTGGCACTGTTTGCACTGAAAGCAAAGACGGGAGAGCCCCTGCAGGTCACTCGACGCGAGTTCATGTGGAGGCAATCGCCCATCAACGATGGCCCGCATGGCATTGGCTTTTGCGCGGGGAGAACGTTCTTCGGCAGTCTCGGTCCGGAAAAACGGGCACATGCGTGTGTGCGCTTCCTGCGTACGACAGGCCCCGCAGCCGTGACAACTGGTCGCCGTGGCCGCGAACTCTTGCGGAGACCAGTTCAGCTGTAACTCGACCAACGGGCCAGGGAGCTCGATCTGCGGACGCAAATGTCGCACCGTCAAATGGGGATCAAGGCTGAGCACCTTGCCGGGGTTCAGTAAGTGATGGGGATCAAACAACGATTTAATCTGCTGAAAAACGCGATACAATTCGCCAGATTGCGTCTGCAGAAACGCCGTCCGTGACAACCCCAGCCCGTGCTCACCACTGATCGAACCACCGACCGAGATTGCAACCTCGTAGAGCTCACGCGCGAGCTCTTCGAGCATCGGACCCTGGTAGGGGGCACGCAAAAATGGCCGCAGATGAACTTGTCCCACGGCGGCGTGTGCATAGAGTGAAACGGTCAGCTCGTGTCCCTGCCAAACCCGCCGGGCACGGGTGATGAATTCGAGCAGTCCTTCGGGGGGGACCGCGATGTCTTCCACAATCGGCACCGGACAGGTCTCACCCCGCGCTCGATTCAACAGCGGAATCACTCGTTGCGGCAGCGACCATAAGAATTCGATCTCTTCCTCGGTCGTCGCTTCCAACAAGATCTGGCCCGCGTCGGGTAACGACTGGATTTCACGAGTCAACTCGCGAACACGTTGTGTGAGATCTGACGGGCTGCAACCCGTCTGTTCGACAATCAAACCGGTTTCGGTCGCTGCCGGAATCAGTGAGGCGAATCGTGGATCGAGATATCGAGCGAGAGTTAACAGTCGACGGTCGACCAGATCACAGGCCGTTGGTTGATGCGGCAGCATGGATTGGACGGCATGGAGGGCAGACTCGACCGACTCGAAGCCAATCAACAAGACGCAACGGTTTGTGGGGAGCACCGCGGTTCGCAGTACGGCCGCCGTGAAGAGCCCCAGGGTTCCCTCGGAGCCAACGAGTAATCGGGGGAGTGCGAGTTGTGATCCGACGAGCACATCACGCAGTTGGTACCCCGCCCGGTTACGAACCTGCTTTGGCGGCTGCTTTTCCTGTATCAATTTTGCATTCTGGTGTAGAATCGTCGTCAATCGGCGGATTAATCCCTGTTTGAATCGAGCCGATTCGTCTGGCTGTGATTCATTCTGCTGTAATTCATTCCGCTGTGGTGACGAAGAAGCGGAAGACGAGATGTCGGTTGGTGCGGCGGGTACGTATTCCTGCGAGGCGGTAAAGAGGATCCCGTCGGCGCTGACGACATCGAGATTCACGACATGATCTCGGGTCGAGCCAATACTCAGAGAATGCGATCCGGCGGCATCCAGGGCCAGCATGCTACCGAGGGTTGTGGTTTCGGAATTCGAGGGGTCAGGAGGAAAATAACGTCCGTGCGCTCGCAAGGCTCGATTCAGGCGACTGTGAACGACTCCGGGTTGAACCCGAACGGTCTCGGCTCCGATTTCTTCGACTGCATGCATGTGACGCGAGAAATCGACCACAAGTCCCGCACCGAGTGCCTCGCCACCGACACTGGTTCCTGCACCGCGAGCGACAACCGGGATCTGGTTTTCGCCCGCGTATCGAACCAGAGTCTGGAGATCTTCACGATCACGGGGGCAGGCGATGCCGAGTGGCGTGATTTGATGCAGGCTGCCATCGGTGGCATACAGGGAACGAGAAATCGGATCGCACAGAATTTCTCCACGGAAAATTCCGGCAAGGTCTTCGATCAATCGGGATTGTCGAGCATCCACAGGATGAGGGGCCTACTGATCACGGAAACAGAACAACCACACACGAACCAGGCGAAACAACGCGCTCATTGGCCGAGGACTCTTTGATTGGCCGAGGGATCTTTAATTGGCCGAGGGATCTTTGACCCGGTGAGCCAACAGATGATTCGCCGCGTAAAACTTCTGCAGCAACACCTCATGAATGGCATAGGGGTCGTCATGAAAGACCAGTTCACGACAGGCCGGATAGATCAACCAGTCTCCACGGGCAATTTCACCTTCGAGCTGGTCTGCACCCCAGCCCGAATAGCCCGAGAAGACTCGAAACGAATGTTTCAGGTTGTCGCTGGCGGCAGCTTCACCAATTACCTGCTCGAACGCATCGGGACTTCCCCCGACAAATAAGCCGGGCAGAACGGCCGGGCCACTCGCCGCGAAGGTCGAGTCATCATGGAGGATCACCAGGGCAGAAGGCTCGACTGGGCCACCACCAAAAATCACATCATCCGTCTCTGGCAGGTCAAAGTGACCGGCCAGTGCGTGTGAGACTTTGATGGAAGAGGGGCGATTGATCACCAATCCCATCGCCCCTTGCTCGCCATGATCGAGCAGCAACACAACCGTTTTATAAAAGTTATCATCGCGCAACCGCTTGGCGGCGATGAGAAACCGACCTTGCAACCTTTCGGTCATGATGGCACCGTGTTAGAAGCGATGGGAAATGGAGTTCACTTTGATGATCTTCGATGATGACGCAACGATTCACTTGGGATTCTATCGCTATCAGACCCCTGGCGAAACAAGCATCCCCGATTTTACTCGCTTCGGCATTTTGCAGAGACCGAGATTTTGGGATCGATCGTCGACTCTTAATCCCATGTCGAATCAGAAGAATCCAATTCTCTCATGCCCAAACCGGGCCCCCCGGCCCCGATCAGGATCGGCGTATCTACTTCTTCTGACACCTGCTCCCCTTCGCCGCTCCCCTGACCAAGTGGCCAAATGTGAAATCCTCCCTTGAAGTTTACGGTGATCTCCCACACCCCCCAGATCCCTCGTCCCTCGTTGTAACCGAGATAGGCCACATCGTGGAGACCGAGATACCGTTTCGACCACCAGCACTTACCCGAATCCCGATCATACCCCCCCTTAATCAGGAAATCGCCGATCAGATCACGACCTTCGCCCTGCAGGGTTCCCGCTTGGAATGTTAAACGCAGTTCCATTCCATGGCGGCCGGGCATGCCGGGCTGTAGAAAATATCCTTCCCAAGGCCCCGAGGGAAATCGATCATCCTGCTCGAGTGTGGAATCCGGTTCCTGGTCAATTGGCTGTGTCATCAGAGGTTCGCTCGTTACGGTGGAAAACGCGATTTATCCAGCTTGTTATCCCGCTTGGAACAAGGCGCAGGATTGTTCGGAGCCGAGGAGTTCAGGTCAATGGGTTAAGCTTGCTGTCGAGGGAATTTCCAGCGGAATCCTGTCCCCCGCTCATTGCAGGCAGTGGTGGTCATCGCGATTGGAATAACGCGGACTCCTGATCATTTTTGTGATTCTGGCTATAATTCATCTGGGTTATCGTTCATCCGGAGGTGGGCGGAAAATCGGTCAGAGGAATCGGAAGCGATCGACAGAAGGGTTTTTGCCGGGATTTTGCCAATTCTTGGCACTGCTGATCAAGGGTTGGGAATCGACGGCACTTTCCACGTTCACGGTACTTTAACGATCACCCCATGACACAGTGTCGCTGGGGCGAGAATGGGTCGCTGGCGCGAGAATTGAAAAGAGTTCAAGATGTCCCGATTCGTGGTGGTCGAACGAGATGCTGCCCGTCGTGATTCACTCCGCTTTGTTTTGAATCAGGCGGGTTATGAAGTCACGTTGATTGAGTCTCTTCGGGCAGCCGCATCGCAACTGGAGAATGCGGATCTGCTGATCATCGGAGACGCCGATCTCCCGCTGTTGAACCAGCTGTCCCAAGCCGATCCACCGTCGTTAATCCCAGTTCTGGCACTGATCAATCCGGGAAATTTTGTGGGCATTTTGCAATGCCTCAGAGGGGGTGTCGCGAAAATCGTTTCTCGACAACGACCCAGCAATGAGATCCTCGAACAAATTCGGTTGTTGTTGATTTCCTTTCGCAGCGATTCCACCGCGCGTAAAAAACCGGCAAACCTGGGGGGGGCTCATCCGATTGACTCGGCTGACGAGTCGTGGAAATTGACCGAGGCTCTGAAAGATGCCTGTCGAGAGATTAATCAGTTACAAGATCGCTACGAAGACGAACTGGCACATCGACGAAAGGTCGAGCAGGCACTGATGGAATCGGAGGCGTTTTATCAGTCTCTCGTCGAAACGTTGCCGCTGGCGATGATGCGCAAGGATCTGACGGGACGGTTTACGTTCGCGAATCGATTATTCTGTGAGGCGATCAAACGGCCGATGGAGGCAATCATCGGTCATAGCGACTACGACTTTTTCCCGCGAGAACTGGCGGAAAAATATCGTGCCGATGACCGACTGGTCCTGGAAAGTCGAACCACCTTCGAGACGACTGAGGAATTCCAGTCGCCGAATGGAGAGCGGCGTTACACGCATGTGGTGAAAAGTCCGGTCTATGACAGCTATCAGAATCTGGTGGGAATCCAGGGGATCTTTTCGGATGTGACAGAAAAGGAACGGGCTGAGCACGAACTGGTACAAACGAAGGCTCGATTGCAGGCGGTGCTGGATGCGGCGACGCAAGTCTCGATCATTTCCACTGATGTCGACGGCGCGATCAACCTCTTCAACACCGGTGCCGAGCGGATGCTGGGCTACACCCCGAACGAAATGATCGGGAAATCACCCGTGTTATTTCATTTGCCAGCGGAAATCGCAGCCCGCAGCAAAGCTCTGTTGCAAGAGTGCGGTCGATCAATCCGTGACTTTGAGGTCTTGGTGGATTTAGCCCGGCGAGGTGATCACGAAGAGCGGGAGTGGACCTATGTTCGCAAGGATGGAAGCCATATCCGTGTCGCACTTTCCGTCACAACGAAACGAGACGGGGCAGGGCACATCACGGGATTTCTGGCCATCGCCGTGGACATTACCACGCGACATCTGGCGGAAGCAGAACTGCTTAAGGCGAAAGAGGCGGCCGAGTCTGCCAATCGCGCCAAAAGTGACTTTTTGGCGAACATGAGCCATGAAATCCGGACGCCTCTCAATGCCATCATCGGCATGACAGAACTCGTCCGTGACACCGACCTGAATGTCATGCAGCAAGAATATCTCTCGATGGTTCAGGATTCCGGCGAATCGCTGCTGGCGGTGATCAACGACATTCTCGATTTTTCCAAAATCGAAGCCGGTAAGCTCAGTCTCGAATCGGTCTCGTTTCCGCTGCGAGAACTGCTGGGTGACACCATGAAATCGCTGGCCTTGCGCGCACACCGAAAACAGATTGAATTGGCTTGCCATGTCGCGAACGTCGTTCCGACACAGGTGGAAGGAGATCCCCACCGATTGCGACAGGTGATTATCAATCTGGTGGGAAATGCCATTAAGTTCACCGAACAAGGAGAAGTGGTGCTGGATGTGAACGTGGAGCGGGCGTCGGAGACGGAAATCGTGCTTCATTTTCGCGTGATCGATACCGGAATTGGAATTTCTGCCAACCAGTTGGAGTCGATTTTTGAAGCATTCGAACAGGCCGACACCTCAACAACACGGCGATACGGGGGAACGGGACTGGGACTGACGATTTCCTCGCGTTTGATTGAACTCATGCACGGGCGGGTCTGGGTCGAAAGTGAGATCGATCAGGGAAGTACGTTTCATTTTCTGGCTCGTTTTGGAGCCGTGATTCAGGATGCTGACTCGAGCGAAACAAAAATTCCCCACTTGATGCTCCAGGGGTTGCGGGTGCTGATTGTGGACGACAACGCCACCAATCGGCGGATTCTGATGGAAATCCTGAGCCAATGGCTGATGCAGCCGACGGCCGTCGCCAGTGTTCCCGAGGCGCTGCAGGAACTTCAGCAACGTGCAGACCTTGGAAGTCCCTACGAACTGATTCTGACGGATGCAAGTATGCCCGACATCGATGGCTTCACGCTGGCACAGCGAATTCAACAGAATCCCGTCTTGTGTCGTTCGATGGTGATGATGCTCACTTCGGGAGATCGCCCTGATGATCTCAGGCGATGCCAAGAGCTGGGCATCGCTGCGTACCTCGTCAAACCGGTGAAACAGCGGGAATTGCTGGACGCAGTCCTGGTCGCCGTTGGAGGCCAGGCGGCGCTAAGCGGCGCGAAAGAACAAAATTCCTCGGCGCAACGAAGATCCGAACATCCCAAGTCGGTGCTATTGGCGGAAGACAGTTTAATTAACCAGAAGCTGGCGATCGGCTTGCTGGAAAAATGGGGGCACCGAGTCACCGTCGCCAATCATGGCTACGAGGCGGTCAATCTGTCGGGGGATCAGCCGTTCGATTTATTGTTGATGGATGTCCAGATGCCGGAACTCGATGGGCTGGATGCCACCCGCATGATCCGCCGTCGAGAACAAACGACCGGAATTCATTTGCCGATTTTGGCGATGACAGCACACGCGATGAAAGGAGATCGAGAACGCTGCCTGGCAGCGGGGATGGACGACTATCTGGTGAAGCCGATTCGTGCGAGCGAGCTGTTTCAGGCAGTCGAACGGATTGGCCTCGTCACAACCCCGACCCAGCCGATGGCGATGATCGCCACACCCTGCGACGAAATCGATTGGCACATGGCCCGTCGCGCCGTGAACGAGGATGAAGAACTCTTGAAACAGGTGCTGGAAGCATTTCTGGAAGAGGGCCCTCAATTGCTGGTGAGCATGCAAGAATCCGTGATCGCGCGCGATCTGAAACGCTTTCAACGGACCACTCATACCCTCAAAAGTGGCCTGAGAATGTTTGGAATCATGTCGCTCGCAGAAGATGTCGAACGGCTGGAACTGGCAGCAAAAAACCAGGATTTGCCGGAAGAAGCTTCCGGAGTGCTGATCGCTGTGACCAAGCGGACCCAGGCCATTTTCGCAAAACTGAGAACCGCCGGGTTGCATCAGCTCGATTGAAGCCAATAATGACCCTGTGAGTTTACGGACCTGAAAAACGGAGAGGTCACATCCAAGGCTGAAGATGGTTGAGCCATGATGAGCCTCTTTGCAGAATGATGGCCGCAAAACAATCCATCATTTTCGGGTCGAGTCGAGTCGATCCAGTTGAGAGATGCGCCTCAGTTCCATAGAATGAAGTGCATTGGAATCTCTTTCTCAGGCCGGATCGGACTGCGAGGGTGATCCTATACGGCGGTGATGCCATTTTTTACGATCGGAGTTTAAGGCGAGATGACGAATTATTTTTTCACCAGCGAATCAGTAAGTATGGGGCATCCTGATAAGGTTGCGGATCAAGTCTCTGACGGTGTACTTGACGCCATTCTGGCCCAAGACCCCCGTTCGCGAGTCGCTTGTGAAACGCTTTGTACGACGGATCTGGTCGTCCTTTCGGGCGAAATCACCACGAAGGCCAAGCTTGACTACGTTCAAGTGGCTCGCGATGTCGTCAAAGACATTGGGTACATCAGTGATGACATTGGCTTTTCCTACGAAAGCTGTAAGGTTTTCGTCGCTCTTCACAGCCAAAGCCCTGACATTGCGATGGGTGTTGACCGTGAAGGGGCTGGTGATCAGGGGTTGATGTTTGGTTACGCCTGCGACCAAACTCCCGAATTGATGCCACTGCCAATCGCCCTGTCACATCGCATTATTAATCGCCTGACCGAAGCCCGTCAGAATAATGAAGTCGACTGGCTGCGACCCGACGCCAAGAGTCAGGTGACCGTCGAATATGATTCTCATAACAAGCCCGTTGGAATTTCTGCTGTCGTTGTTTCCACACAGCACCACGACAAGGTCAGCCAGAAGGACATCGAAAACTTTGTGATTTCGGAAGTCATCAAGAAGTCGGTCTCGGCAGAATTGTTGTCAGATAAAACAAAATACCACATCAACCCAACCGGACGGTTTGTCGTCGGGGGACCTCACGGTGATACAGGCCTGACAGGCCGCAAAATCATTGTCGATACTTACGGTGGCTGGGGTCGACATGGTGGTGGTGCGTTCAGCGGAAAGGATCCCACCAAGGTGGACCGATCGGCCGCTTACATGGCGCGACATGTCGCCAAAAACATCGTTGCAGCAGGATTGGCTCGCGAATGCGAAGTCCAACTCGCCTACGCAATCGGTGTGGCTGAACCTGTTAGCGTCCACGTCAACACCAACGGAACCAACGTCATTCCCGATGAGAAAATCGTTGCACTCGTCCGTGAACATTTCAAGATGACTCCGCTGGCGATTATCGATTATCTCAAACTCCGTCGACCAATTTACCGCAAGACGGCCAGCGGCGGACACTTCGGTCGCAATGAGCCTGACTTCACTTGGGAAGCCACCAACAAGGCTGCCGACCTCAAGAAGGGGGCCGGCCTGTAACAGATGGGCGGTTCAGACTTCAAGACTTGTTTGATCTGAACGGCAGAATCCCCTGAAAACCCTGTCGAGCATGCTCGACAGGGTTTTTGGGTTTGGCGATAAAACGAGTTCTTCGTTTTTCGAATCTCGAGTCTTTTTCTCTTACTTTTCGCGTGGTTCACGATCTTCGCATTTTTTGAACAGGCTGTGATTCACGAATCGACTGCCGTTTTTCATGGATTTGCTTGAACGCTGCTGTGAGCAAGGGCCACGAAGCCGATCGAGACCGAGCATTCCGATCATCATGGCCAAGCGAGACGGGTCACGGAACGAAGTTGTCCGGTTTGCTGCCGAGGAACGTCTTCGCTGCCGAGGAACGTCTTCGCTGTGAAGCAAAGTCTTTCCACCTCGCGCATGGGATTTGTGGTTGAACCGCGTTTTTCGTGGAAAACCGGTGCTCAGGTGCCCCCCCTACCGGCCCGAATGCTCCTCCACTTGCCCAATCGGAATTCGCCGCTTCACCGGAATCTTCGATCCAGAACATCCTCTCTTGCAAGGAATTCTTTTCTGTAACGAAAAGCAACTCGACTGCGATCCCAAAACCCGTGCTAGATTTCCTTACAGTGGCGGGGTCGGATGTCGACCCTGCAAATTACGGAATCATTTTCTGGGCAAGCAGTTGCAATCGCCCAGTGATCCACACCTCACGTCGAGAGGGGACTGTTATGGGGTTCTTGAAACGGTTTTTCAAGAACACGTATCGCGACGGCGAATTGAAGCAGGGCCGAAGCAGTTTCGAGAATCTCAGCGATGAACAGCTTGAAACCCACCTTAAGATTTCGCGATACGGCAAGTTCACACTCACCGATGCGGTCCGTCCCTCTTACGATCTGCAGGTCGTTCCCGAGGCGGGTTATCGGCATGATTTTTACCACGATAAGGACTCGGGGATTAAAATTCCCGTGATCATGGCAGCCGCCAGCCGAGAAGTCCTGCTCGAACTTTTCCTCGACCTGATTGATCGGCTCGGACATGAAGTCGATGTCGTGCTCGAAACCAGTCATGATCGACCCGGAAAGCATCGTGACCTCTACCGCGAAGATATCGATCTTCCCATCCTGAAAAGCAGTCTGTACGAGTTCGAAGATCTGCTGCTGGGGGATGGCTGCACGGGAATTGCCGTCTTGAACCCCGAGATTCCGCAAGAAATCCAACTGGACGAACATAAGTTACTGATCATTTACGGCCAGGAACTAGCAGACTTCGAAGATATTCTTGATGACTATGGACTGCCACGTCGCGAGCAAATCAAATTTATCACCGAAGCCGAGCATGTTCATACTTCATCAGACGAGTTTGTTCAGCAATTCGAGCAAATGAAATTCCGGCTTGGCATTGAAGACGAGTGAGTACCGACCCATGCGGATATTAATGGCCTTGTTAACGCTTGGTGCTGGAGGCGCTGGTTACGCCTATTTGCAGCAGTCCCCCGCAGCCACCGAGGCGTCGATCAAGCCGACCACGGCACGATTGTCCGCCGAGACCGGGAGGACTCAACCCTCTGCAACAGATTCGTCACGTGGATCCGTGAAAGATCTGCTTCACCAGATCCATCACCATACGAAAACCGTGCTTGATGATTTCGCAAACCAGCATGGGGGACATTCTGATGCCCCCTCGGACAATGCGTTTCAACGCCTCAAACAAGTCACAAAACTGGCCGAGATGAATCTGGACGCAGAGCAGTCAGGTGTCGTTAAAGAGCATTCGGCAAGAAATCGATTGAGCGCCCCCCCTGCCAAACTGGACGAGTTGCAACGGGTTGCTTTTGATCCCGCAGCGGTCATCGTGAGCCCCCTCGATCGAATTTTGGACCCCAATTCGGAAAACTCGTCGTCGGAAAACTCCTCCTCGGAAAACTCAGCCGTCACGAACTGCCCTGATGGTGTCTGCCCCATTCGCAAGCCTGAGACACTTCCGCAAACCCTCGCTTCGAACGCTGACCGAGATCCTCTGGAACCGGCTACTGCGGTGCATGTGGTGAGTAACCCGGTCGAGAGCACTTCGACCAACGCGGCGGCTTCGAATCCGGCAACCCCCGATCCGGCAAACCCCAATTCGGCAACCCCCCGTGATGCAGCAGTGCCGCCAGCCCTGATCGCCAGTCAACCACCATCGACCCCCAAGCCCAACGTCGCTGTGCCACCACCGGCAGGGACTCGTTCGCCATCCGTGACAACGCGAACCGTGATTGCGGCTGAGAATGTGAATGCCAACAAACGCCTGACAACGGCTTGGAAAATTGTCGGGAAAACCACCGAGCGGCGGCCAATCCATGCGATGCAACTGGGAACAACGGGGACACGCACCCTCGTCATCGCAGGAATCGATGGCCAGGATCGGATCGGTGTCCGCTGGCTGGAACAGTTGGCCGAGACGATGGCCAGCCACCCTGATCTGTTGAGTCAAACGGAAGTGATGCTCATTCGCGCCGGCAACCCTGACGGATTGGTGCGCAACATGCCCAACAATCCTCGCGGAGTTCCACTCAACCGAAATTTCCCGAGCCGTCGTTATCGACCTGCGTTTGGCCTGCCGGCCTTTGCCACTCCGGCCAGCGAAATGGAAACGCGCGTGATGCTCGACACGCTCTATTCCTTTCGGCCCCGACGAGTGATCCATCTGGTGGCAACGCGCGGCCCGTCACAGATCCTTTATAATCGTACGGCGAAAGACGTTGCTCAATTGCTGGAAGGGGACGAGAGCTTGTCGATTCGCCCGCTGGATCTGGAACAGGTCCCCGGCTCACTCGAAGATTTTGCCGACGGAACACTCGAAGCTGCGGTCCTTTCCATTCGGCTGCAAATCGGCAGCGACTGGCAGACAACGTGGGCCACCCTGCAACCCCAAGTTTTGGCGACTGTGATCGGACGCCGAATCAATTCCGCAGGGGGCGAGACCGTCGCCCCAATCGATCCCGATCGAACTCCACTGCCACTCCCCAGCGTCGAGCCGATTTCACGCCGCAAAGGGCACAAACGTTACGAAGAACTTCCACCTCCGCCTCAGCGGTGAGGAACCGTCGATGCAGGAAACCGGATCACGAGCGAAAAGCGATCGCTAACTTCGACCGAGACCCAAGCCATCCAAAAACCCGATTTGCAAGTGGTAGAATTCGTTGTTTGCCGGAAATTCACGAACCCGCTGATGCACCGCTTATACGATGGGGACTGTGCATTGCTGCACCATTTGATTGACCCACGACAGCTTTTGCTTTTGGAGCGAGGGAAGCGGGTGCAGGAATTTGTTCGTGGTCCCGACTTTCAGCAGGCCATTAATCGTCTGGGATTTTGTGATCCTCGCAGTGCAGCGCTCAATGAGCGGGTCTAATTCTGGGCTGACTCCCCAGGCACAAATGACGGGCCGCTTTTGATTGGTCGTCATTTTTAATCGCAATTCGCTTTGTCTTGCCTGGGAAAAAATGGAGTGCGAATCGAAGCCGTCATGCTCGAGTGCTTGGTACTGCTGAAAAAACTGAACGCTTTTGGAACATCGCAAGTCCGATAAATTCAAGACCCGTACAAATCGCCATCCGCAATAGTGCATCAGTCGCATCACCTGATATTGCGTCGTATCCGGTTTTGTCGGAACCAGTGAAATCGGTAATTCGTGAAGTTTTTTGACTTCAATCGAATTGTTGACGGGAACCAGTGGTTGGGACGAACCGGGATTCATCATGATGAAAACGGCATCGGGCGTTCGCCGGAAAAATTGCGACGTATGGTCCGAAGCCTGATCCTGACTGACGATTTCCAACACGCTGCGACAATCAACCGCCTGGTTTCGTGAGATTTGAACCGAGTAAAAATGGCCGAAGACCCCGTACGCGGACTTTAATTCCGCGGCGGGAATAAAACGCACAGCCAATGGTTCAGGGGATTTCGTCATGGTGACGTTTTCCAGGAAAATGGGAACTATCGCAAAGGGATTCCTGGAATGGGTTTGCCATTCGTATCCAAAATCTGAAAGTGGTGAATTCCCGCCCCACGTTGATCGGTATATGTCCAGACAATCTTCTTGTCGGGGGTCACTTCAAACAACTTCGTCTGCCCGGGCTTTGCATGATAGGCGGTAATCATCGTATTCCCATTCGGAAGTCGTTGTGCACCACAGGCGTCATCAAATGGCTTTGTGGGAAAATCCTCGTTCGAGACTTGCCAGACCGTTTTTCCCGTTTTGTCCACTTCGATCGTCAGATGACCAATCGTACAGTTAATCAGCGTGTTCCCATTCTCCAGACGGATCGCCGTAAACGGCCAGTTTGGCGTGGCAACTTCCCAGACAATCTTCCCGTCTGGCTGGTATTCCCGCACGACTTTGTCGAGCAATTGTGGGACCAGATAATTTCCATTCGCCAGCTTGCGCGCCATCCGGGACTGCAAATGATGATCTTTGGTCTGCGCCTGAATCGGAACTTCGACGGCAATCTTTCCTTCGCGTGTTACTTCCAGCAGACGAGGTTTGTCCCCCGCCTCTGTCAGCAGAATGTTGCCGTTCGCTAACGGCTGAACCGTATTGACTTCTGATTGCGTTCCCTTAAATTCGAAAACCGTTTTTCCCTCACGCGTAACCTCGACCACGGACCCCCCATCATTTGATTTGGAAACAGCCAGCAGCAGATTGCCATTTGGCAGCACCCAGCCGTCACGTGTCGATTTGGGGTACGACCAAAGAACTTTGCCGTCACCATCTTGCAAATAGGTTTCGCCACCGGTTGCGAGAAACGAATGCGTGATTTTCGCACCGTCCTCGGCCTGAACCGAAGCCAACGCCAGCAAAACACCAATCATCAGGGAAGCACATCGAGCGCGCATCAAAAATCCTTTTCATCATGAATCATCAGTAAAAGTGGAGATCCACCGGCAGACTGACGCATCGGCAACGTGCAAGTCAAGTGCACACGAAGCCGATCGCAAAAAAGTTGACTGTCCGTTGGCTGCCACATCCGTTGGCTGCCACAAGAGTCACTGCCGCCAGACAATCATACCCCCGCCGTCTTTTTGCAAACCCAATCGACGAACTGGATTCGACCATCTGGATAAATCGATTGAAGATTGACTGTCGTCCATCACGAGAAATGCTATCCTTATCGACTTGGAAAAGATCGAAAACGTTCAACTGGGTCACTTAAGCAAACGAGATTTTATGATTTTGGCTGCATCCCTGCTGTTCGATCCCCTACTTGCCGACGTACGCTGGCTGCCCGGTTTCGGTGCGCGCTGGTTATGGGGAATTTCCGCGGCACATTTGCTCGCCAGCTGGCTCTGTTTTCGGAACGCAACAGTGGAATACCAGCCCCTTACCGAGGGGCATCACGGGCGAATTCCCTGGTTTTGGCGCGGGCTTGCCGCGTTCATGTTTGCTCTGTTCCTGAACAAGTTCTTCGATCTTCAAACGTTGATCACGATTTTTCTTCGCCAACAATCCCGGAATGAAGGGTGGTATCCCTCACGCCAGTCCGTGCAATGGATCTTCGTTCAGGCAGTACTGACCGTCGGTGTGATTGTCCTCGTGGGCAGCCTTTATCTGCTGCGAAGCCACTGGAAACAACGAGGGCTCGCCAGCGTGAGCGCAATTTTCTTACTCACGCTCATTCTCTCCCGAATCCCCTCTCACAATCGAATCGATCATTTTCTCTATCACATGCCTTATCTCGGCAATCACGTCAACGCGGGCCTGGAACTGGGAGCGTCACTATTGGTCTCGCTCGGTGCGTTTCTCCCCCATCGATCCATGACATTCACTCCCGTAGGCAGACCTTCCAGCACAATTGACGCTTGAGAGACTCGCCACGATACTGCAGGCTTCATTAAGGGAGAATCATGTCAAACTGGGCAGACTATGCGGATCGACTCACGCTGCAGGCTCGAAAAGCATCAAGACAACTGGCGATCGTCACGGGTGAGCAAAAACAACGCTGGCTACATCGCTCGGCTGAATTGCTGATGCAGCATGTCGAGCAAATTGTGGAAGCGAACAAACGCGATTTGCAGGCGGCACCCGGTTATGGATTGAATGCCGCTGCGGTCGATCGCTTAACACTGACCCCCGCACGACTGCAAACAATCGCCAACGCACTCGGCGAAGTCTCGGCATTGCCAGATCCGGTGGGTGAGATTTTTGAATCGACCGTTCGCCCGAATGGCCTTTTGGTAACGCGGGTTCGCGTCCCACTCGGAGTCGTTTTTTTTATCTACGAATCTCGACCCAATGTCACCATCGATGCCGCTTCGCTCTGTTTGAAAAGCGGCAATGCGGTGATTCTGCGAGGTGGCAAAGAAGCCCTGCATAGCAACGTCGCCCTGTATCAGCTCCTGCGGCAGGCGCTGGTCGAAACGGGCTTGCCAGAACATGCGGTCCAGTTGGTGGAAACAACCGAGCGGGAAGTCGTTGGTGAGCTGCTGAAACGTGGCGATCGGATCGATGTCACCATCCCTCGCGGCGGAAAATCGTTGATCGAACGGGTCGCCAACGAGGCGCGGATGCCGGTCATCAAGCATTTCGACGGAATTTGCCACGTCTATGTGGACGAGTCTGCAGATCACCAGATGGCCTTGGCGATCTTGAAAAACAGCAAGTGTCAGCGACCCGGTGTCTGCAATGCCGCAGAATGTTTGCTGATTCATCAAGCAATTGCCGAACAATTTTTGCCAAAAGTTGGCCTCCTCCTGCAGCAGGAAGGGGTCGAAGTCCGAGGTTGTGAACAGACCCGGCGGTCAATCCCTGCGGCGAAACTGGCTACGCGTCAAGACTACCAGACCGAATATCTCGACCTGATTCTTTCTGTCAAAGTGGTTGAAGACTTGTCGGCAGCAATTGAACATATTGACGAATTCAGCTCGCATCACACCGAGGTGATCATCACGAACGACCTGAAAGCAGCGAACCGATTTACAGCGGAAGTTGATTCGGCGGCGGTGATGGTCAACGCCAGTACTCGATTCAATGATGGGGGTGAATTTGGGCTGGGGGCCGAGATTGGGATTTCGACCGATAAGTTTCACGCTCGCGGCCCCTGTGGTTTGCGAGAATTAACTAGCTATAAATGGGTTGCCCATGGAGCGGGACAGATTCGATCGTAGACAGTTCGACCGTAGACAGAAGGGGGTCTCGCGATGGGGAGTAGCTTGAGTCGCGCAGAAATCGAGGCGATTCTGTCCGGACTGGATTTGTCTCTGTCGGAAAACGCGTTGCCAACCCCCGCACCTCCGCTCCCGCCGCTCGAACTCGACGACTTCGATCAGGGCTCGTCATTCCGGCGAGGGCCTAGTGATGCGATTCGCCTGGAATTGATGGCCGCCAGCCGAACAGTACAAACCGCAATGATGCGGATGTTGAAGACGCCCGTCGTCGTCACTTTTGTGACGGCCGAACGAACCACTGGCAAAAACGTGATCGCCACCCCGGATGCACTCACTTGCCTCGCCCTGTTTTGTTCGACCTCCACACCCGAAGTCTGGTTGGTGGAAATCCGTCATTCGCTGGCGATTGTCATGTTGGATTGTCTGTTGGGCGGGCAACCCTCGGCCACAGAACCCCCCCTGTTACGGTCGTTTACCGAACTGGAAACAAGCCTTGTTGGTAAAGCACTGTCGATGTTTCTGCTGGGACTTCATGGCCAACCGCTGCAGACAGATTCGCTGCAATTGGTGAAGTTGATCTCCGATCGGACCTCGCCGGAAGAACTAAGCCTGCACGACGAATTCGTGCGGATTGAGTTTGATGCGGTCTGCGGCCCCTGCCAGGGTCAGGTACAACTTTGCGTCCCCTTGAAAGCCATCCCCCCAACTTCCATCCTTTCGCAGATTCCTCCGGATGAATCCCCTCGTCGAAAGCAACGCGCCAATCCAAAGCGGCCGGTGGTGGTAACCGCCTGTGTCGCACGATTGAATCTCCGGACTCGCGATCTCGCCGAATTAAACCCCGGCGATATTCTGCTGACCGAAACCGAATCGACCGCTGAGATGAGCCTGGAAGTCGATCAGCAGGTGATATTCCGTGGAACCGCAGCGCAAAGCCATGGACACAAAGTCTTTCTGATAACGACACCGGTTTCGACCGCAGCGGAAGGGGAAATTTTCCAGGCCGATTTAAAGCGACCGAAAATCGAATAAATGCGTTGTCAGGAAAGGGCTTCTTGACGGTTGACACGTATCGGGCTAATACTATGTGGATCGTTGAACTTACGCCCGGGATGCCGCCGGGGGAATCCGACTCAATTTCAGGAGATCGCAGCAATCGAAACAACGCATCGAATTAACGACCAGATTCGACTCTCGCCGATTCGAGTCGTCGATCAAGAGGGGAAAATGCTGGGGGTGATCCCCACGTCAGAAGCGATGAGAACAGCAATGGATGCTGGTCTGGACTTGGTAGAAGTGGCTCCCAACGAGCGCCCGCCTGTCTGCCGAATTATGGACTACGGCAAGTTCAAATACGAGCAGAAACGCAAAGCCGCGAACTCTGCGAAGCAGCATCAGGTTCAATTGAAAGAAATTCGTCTCCGCCCCAAAACCGGCGAACATGACATTGATTTCAAGGTCAAGCAGGCACGTGAGTTCCTGATTCACAAGGACAAGGTCAAATTTAACGTCCAGTTCAAGGGTCGTGAGAACGCGCATCATGATCGTGGACGCGAAATGCTTGCCAGTATCATCGAACAACTTCAAGATGTCAGTAAAGTGGAAAAAACACCTTCGATGGAAGGGGGCCGCAATATGACGGCCGTACTGTCACCCAAAGCATAACCTCACCGGCGGGAAGCATCTCCTCAGAGACTGGCCGTTGGCATCGCTTGCAGGTAGCGTTCGGTTTAGCGGCCATTCAAAATGGGAGTTCAGGGAGATTCGGGGGATTCATGCTCCTGGCTCGCCGATTTTTTCGGGAATCCAGAGACTCGCGGAACGACGGTTACCCCTTCAAATCACGCAGATCGGGACCGTTTTCAGATTAAAAGAGTCTTTCGCTGGAAATTTCTGTCGATATTCGTCTATACTCCGCACCCCACGCAATTCGGGGATGTGAGATCGTCGGTTGGGGAACTCGCATCGCAGTCATTGAATTCAAGGAATTACGGCTATGCCGAAGCAAAAAACGCATAAAGGGATGAAGAAGCGGTTCAAAGTGACCGCTTCGGGTAAGGCCAAGTGCCGTAGTGCATACCGTGGTCACTTGCTCAGCCATAAGTCGAGCAAGAGAAAACGCCAGAACCGATGTGATACCGTGCTTGTAAAAGCCGATGCTGCAATGATTTGTGACGCCCTACGGTCCGCCGGTCGTTAATCGGCGCTGGGGTTGTTCTTCGTTTGTCCGGATTCTGTTCTCATCAGCGAATGTCATCATGCGAATTAGTTTTAGCGTTGCCCGTCGTCGATCTCACAAACGTTTGTTTCGTGAGGTCAAAGGTAGCTACGGCGGCCGAAAGAATCTGTTGCGACTGGTCAAAGAGACCGTCGTTCGTAACCGCGTGTTTGCTTATCGCGATCGCCGGAATCGCAAGCGAGAATTCCGTGCATTATGGATTGTACGAATCAAGGCTGCAGCTGAAATGCGAGGTCTCTCGTATTCCCGGTTCATTTACGGATTGACCCTCGTTGATATCAAGCTGAATCGTAAGATTCTCAGTGAAATGGCCATTCACAGTCCAGAAGTGTTTGACGAAGTCACCACGCTGGTACGTGAGGGGTTGAAAAAGGCTGGACACGCCGTCTGAGACTCGGTTTTTCCAGGATGTATTCATCGAGACACTGCCCCATTCGGATTCCGGGGGTAGTGTCTTTTTGTTTTATTCGCCAAGGTGTGACATGGAACTCAGTCAGATATTTGCGGCGTTCCAGCAGGATGCATTGGCGGCGATTTCGTCTGCCACGACTGCCGAGGCCATTGAGCAGGTCCGGATCGAGTTTCTCGGCAAAAAGCAGGGGAAACTCAAAGATCTGCAATCTAACCTCAGCAAAGTCCCGCCCGAGCAGCGGCCTGAGGTGGGAAAGCGTTTTAACGAAGTCAAAGATGCCGTCACTCATGCTTTGGAAGAGCGTCAGCAACAGTTGATCAAAACCAAGGTTGTCGCAAGTGCCATCGATGTCACGCTGCCGGGAGTTCGCCCACTCACCGGTAAGCTTCATCCCTTGACTCAGACGATCAACGAATTCCAGGAAATCATGTCCCGATTCGGCTTCGAGGTCGAAGATGGCCCCGAAATCGAAGATGAATATCACAACTTCGTCGCCTTGAATATTCCTGACGATCACCCTGCTCGTGATCCGCTCGACAATTTCTATCTGGCGACTGCTGGAATTTCTGGGGCAGGAATAGCCGGGGCAGGGGGTGGTCCCCGGCTATTGCGAAGTCAAACTTCGACAATTCAGATTCGGACCATGGAAAATCGCAAACCCCCGATCCGAATTGTCTCGGTCGGTCGGGTTTATCGCCCGGATGAAATCGATGACACACACCATCTGATGTT
>CAMBQP010000060.1 GCA_945869955.1 Schlesneria paludicola DSM 18645 | reverse complement strand
CCGGATTGGCATTCCAGACGCAAGGGCTGAGGCTGCAAAGAGGCAACCGATGTGCGCAACGCCGGGATTCAGATACGGTTTTTGATGATGATCGGCGCTCGAATTGGGGTGTTTTGAATCGCGAAACGATTCATCGTATTCAAGATCGGTACTCTCGATGAGGGCAGTTTTCGAGAGACTTGGTTGGAGAGAGTTCGAAAAGAGTCGCTTGAACAAAAGGTAACAAAGTTAACGAATGAAGAGCGGAAAGGGGACGATGGTCTTTCTTGGATGCACATTCTTCATCTAAGCCCCCGGACGGCCACACCCACGGCCTCGAGTGCTGACCGAATTTTGCGGGCGAATTCCAGGGCATAGGGACCGTCACCGTGAAGGCAGATGGTCTCGGCCTGTATTGGTAATGATGTTCCCTGACGCGTCTGCACTTGTCCGGTCCGAACCATCTGCAGCACCTGTTGGATCGCTTGTTCGCAGTCGGTGATCACCGCTCCTGGCTGATTTCGGGGGCTGAGTGATCCGTCCTGTTCATAGCGACGATCTGCAAAGACTTCACTGGCGGTACGCAGTCCTGCCGATTTCCCCGCTGTAATCAACTCGCTCCCTGATGGGCCGAACAGAATTAATGAGGGGTCAAAGCGGTGAAGGGAGGTGGCAATCGCCCGAGCGTATTCGGGATCCTTGGCGGCCATGTTGTAGAGTGCTCCATGAGGTTTGACGTGGCGTAGCACGGCCCCTTCCGACACGACAAAGGCGTGCAGGGCTCCGAGTTGATACAGCACCAGATCCTGGACATCTTGACTGGCGACCTGCATCTCGCGCCGACCGAATCCAACCAAATCCTGAAATCCGGGGTGGGCTCCGATGGCAACCCCCTTTTCAAACGCCAGTCGGACTGTTTTCCGCATGGTGGCCGGGTCGCCGGCGTGAAATCCGCAGGCAATGTTGGCCGAGGTCACGTATGTCAGAATTTCGGCGTCCTGACCAAGTTGATAGGCTCCGAAGCTTTCTCCGAGATCGCAGTTCAAGTCGATGGATTGGATGATGCCCGTATCCCTTCTTCCGTTTCAGTTGAGAGCAATTCCACAGCGCAGCCGATCAATTTGGACTTCGCGGGAACGAAATTCCTGCCGGGCTGCTTCGAGGGTGATGGCTTGGAATCGAACTTTTGAGCCGGGCTTCATCTGGGCGAGTACCGGAAGATCGACGGCGATCACTTGGGCGATCTTGGCATAGCCACCTGTGGTAGGGCGATCTGCCATCAGGATAATCGGATGACCATCGGCGGGGACCTGAATCGTCCCAAAAGTGACTGCTTCAGAAAGGAGTTCTCGCGGCTTTTGTTGCTGCAGCACAGGACCGGAAAGTCGAAAGCCCATTCGGTCAGACTGGGGCGAAATACAGAATGTCTCGCTTAAGAACGTTTTCTGACTGGCTGCTGTAAACCAATCATACTGGCTGCCAGGGATCACACGGATCGTCGGTTCTTTCGCGTAATTCGCCAGGTCCATCCCCGCAAGCCATGTGACGGAACTCATCGATTGATCGGATACGGCCTTGGCGAGGTGGCGGATTCGTTGAATGGCTTGTGGTGATGCGGATCCAACGGGAAGGGAATCGTCCATCAGCAGCGATCGTCCCCGGTAACCGCCGAGTTGTGCGGGAAGGCATGTGCTGCGGCTATTCATGACCAGCGGCACATCAATCCCTCCCGCGATCGAAAGACAAGCGCGACAGCCAAATCGGGGAGCCCCGAAATCCAGTTGACTTCCGGCACGTACCCAGACAGGTCTCCAGGCGGGAACTAACTGCTGGTTGATTCGGGGGGAGAGGTCGGCTCCTGTGATGGCAATCAAGGTATCTTGTTCGAACAGCAGCGTCGGCCCCATCAGCGTGATTTCCAGTCCCGCCGCCTGTTGTGGATTGCCAACCAGCAAATTGGCAATCCGCAGCGACAGCGAGTCCATTACCCCACTGACGATCACCCCATATTGCTGGAATCCTGTTCGACCGAGATCTTGCACGGTCGTAAGCATCCCCGCTCGAAGCACACGCAAGCTCATTGAGAATCGTTCCTCAACTGAATAAACGTCTCGTGAGTGATCGGTCGAAACCGGACTTGATCGCCGACAGTCAAACGGGTTGGGGGCGTTTGTTCGGGGAGAAACAGTTTCCACGGGGTGCAACCAATCAGCTGCCAACCCCCTGGTGTCTCGAGCGGATAAACACCCGTTTGTTCACCCGCAATACCAACGGAACCTGCCGGGATACTTAACCGAGGTGACTCGCGACGCGGGGTCGCAATTCGGGTTGACATCCCGCCGAGATAGGGAAAACCAGGAGCAAACCCGATCAGGTAGACTCGGTAAGTGACCGACGAGTGGATTTCGATTACGTCATCTGTCGTCAAGGAATACTGCTGAGCGACATATTCCAGGTCAGGACCAAACTCGCCCCCATAACAGACCGGGATCTCGATGAGGGGACGGTCTGCTGCTCGTGCTTCGGGAAG
Source organism: Schlesneria paludicola DSM 18645 (assembly GCA_945869955.1). Taxonomy (GTDB): domain Bacteria; phylum Planctomycetota; class Planctomycetia; order Planctomycetales; family Planctomycetaceae; genus Schlesneria; species Schlesneria paludicola_B. Next base: position 26,734 of record CAMBQP010000060.1, on the reverse strand, counting down.
GTTGAGCGGCAAACTTTTGAGTCCCTCTGCTAACACCTCAAAGCTTGTTTTCCACAGATCGTAGTAAATTGTCAGCGTCGTATAGGCGGGAACGAACTCGATGACACCTGGCAGCGGAAATTCGGTGAGGTATGCTGCCAGTCCACAAATCCGATGGTGAACGGTGAGGTTGATTGTCTCGCCAAAACGAACAACCAAACCCGACTCACCCAGCGGAAAAATTTCCACCGACGCACCGCCGAGATCCAGGTTTACCATTCCGCTCCAATCGCAAACGATCGGAAAAAGGGAACAATCCCTTCGCGAACAGAGGCTCAGTTTCCCCGCCCGCCACGTCCACTACCGCCGCCGGGGAAACCGCCACCACCGGGAAATCCTCCCCGTCCACCGCCACCTGGAAAACCACCACCGCCTTGGAATCCCCCCCCCGGGAAGCCACCCCCTGGAAAACCACCACCCGGGAAACCACCACCACCCATGCGACCACCAGGCTGCCCCATTTGCGGCATGGCATTTCGATCAGGAGTGGCGCCCCCTGCCTGGTCATTTCTTTTTGGAGAACGGGAACGAGTCGCACTGACCGTTACCTTCGGCATGAGCGAAGTCAGTGTCGATTGAACGACGATCGGGTCGGCTGTTTTGAGTGGAACGATTCGGACCGTCCGATTGGCCTCTTTCGCTCGTTTATCGATCGTCTTGACGACAGTCTCGACCTGTTGAAAAATCGCGTCGTTACAGGAAAGGACCAGATGACTTGTCCTGCGGTCGACTCCCAGTGTTAGCTCGGGACCCTGAGCCTTTCGTCCTGCCGCACCACCGCGATTCGCGCCACCCATCATCATCGCCAGCGGGTTAAATTGTTGCTGGTTATTCTGGGGTTGCTCGCCTTGCATTTTGTCTTTGAAGAGCGATTCCACGATCTCGGCCACTTCGTCGATGTCGGCATGTTCCACGGGAATCGATCGGGGGAGCCGATCTCGTAAGGATTGGGGAAGTTCACTGGCATCCAGTAGTTCCAGCATATATTCAACGTCCCGAATCACCTCTTGAGGTCCGGTGACGAACAGTGCGTTCGAGCGAACATCGGTAATGATTCGCAGGTTCTGTGATCCACCCAATGTCTGATTCAATCCGGTTGCATTCATCATCCCGCTGCCAAACCGAGACAGACCACTGGTAAAGCTACCGAAAAACCCGCCATCACTACTGCTGCTGCTGGAGGATGTCGTCACCGAGCTCTGCGGAAACAGACGTTCAATCATTTGCGCAGTTTCGGTGGCATCAGCGGTTTTTAGATAGAAGACCGTCCAGTGGGTCCGCTGGGGAATTGCATCGACGAGCGTGGTGATCAGTTCTTCAAGTTCATCCAGTGACTGGCTATCGGGGCCAGTGAGAATAATCTCATTTCCCATCACGGTCGCTCCGATCGGAGAATCGGGATTGTCCCCGTTCAATGGGAATCCTCCAGGGGCTTTCACAGGAGGTTGTCTTCGATTCACGAGGGCATCATCGGCAGCAGGAGTCGCTGTCTCGTCCTGGGCAAGTTCGCTGTTGGTCGATTCCCGTTTCGACTGAGTCGGAACCGAAGTCGCTTCCTGACTCACCAGTTGCAGTTCCGGACCAACTGGACGTTTTTTTTCGGCAACAGGTCGAGGAATCAATTGTGTCGTCGCGGGCCTGGTCTTCGAGCGGGGAAGGAAGGCGTCGGGGCCGCCGCGATCTCGACGTGGATTTTGCTCACGCGGTTCAGCGGATCGTTTTTCCGCGGGTGCCGAATTGGGTGGCCGGGAAGATTCGCCCCGATCTTCTCGTAACGGAGCTGGATTGACGGGATCCGATTCGAGGTCCGGCGAGGACTCGCCCGGGACTTTTCGCCCCCGAATGGGACTCGACCGGGACGGAATGACAATCCGGAATGGACTGCGGCCCGAAGCCCCCCAAGTCCGCTGAACCAACCCCAGGATCTCGTTGGGGTCATGAGACCCGACCCGCAACTGTCGAATGTTACCACGATCGGTCGGCGTTGAATCTGCATCAGGGCCTTCGGCGGGAGGGATTTCTCCCAAACTGCGCAGCAATTCTTTCACTTGCAGAATCTGGTCAGCAGTCCCGCGGACCATGATTCTTCGTCCATTGGCGTCTGCCTCGATCGACGGTGCACGGTTCGAGTCGTTCAGAAACAGGTTACGCAGCGAATTGGTGACTTGGCCAGGATCCAGTTTTGTCAGATTAATCACCGTCACCGAGCCGGATGCTTCGCCCGAGAACTCCCGAATATAGCGTTCCACTTCGAGGTGTTCTTCTTTTGTACCCTGAATGAAAATCTTGCCCGAACGACTGTCATCACCAATGACAACACCCGGCATGACCATATTCAGTGTTCGAGCGACCGAGGTTGAATCGCCACCTCGAATGGTGTAAGCCTTAGGAAAGGAAGGACTGCTTTTGACTTCGAGGTCATTTCCGGCAGAATCTTTATTCGTATCCAGTGCCTTGACGACTTCTTCCACAACCTTGAGCAATGGTGCCGCCGCCGTCACCAGCAAGTGGTTGGTTCGGGTGTCTGCTGTAACTTGTATTTTTCCCATGAACTGAGATTGCGCACCACCGGGAACTGCAGGAGCCGGCGCCCCGCCGGGCTGACCTCCCCCACCCCCGCCTGGGAATCCCCCGCCACCGGGAAACCCGCCTCCACCCGGGAATCCACCCCCGCCCGGGAATCCTCCACCGCCGGGGAATCCTCCCCCACCAAAGCCTCCTCGACCACCCCCACCAAACGGGTTACCGGCTTGCTGGGTCCCCCCTGAAGAGGTGATCGGGGTGTTCAGACCGAAGAGTCTCCGAACGGTTCGTTCGGCTTCAGCGGCGGAAATATGTTTCAACGCGATCGCTTTGAATGCCGTATCCCGTTTATCAACGGGTGTTCCCGATGTCATGAGCCACGCGACACGTCTCAGGTTGCTGCCAATATCGGTCAACACCAAGGAGTTCGTACTTTTCAGCGCCGAGGCTTTCCCTTGTGGGCCGAGCAACTCTTTCACCTCAGTGACCACCGTTTCGGCTTCCATTCCCGTGAGCGGAAGGATCAGGTTCAGCAATTCGTTTTTGCCGCGTTTTTCGAGTTCCGCGACGGTGACATTGGGGACCACATTCGGCGGGATCGGGTTTTCGATATTCAAACAGACCAGGAATCGATCTCGTCGCACCAGGACATACCCTTTACTCAGCAGGTATCCATTGATGATGTCGAGCGCCTCGGTCATCGTGTATTGTTGATTGTCGTAATAGTTGAATGTTCCGGGAGGAACATCATTCAGGTCCAGCGTCAGATCGTTCGCGTCGGCAAACAATTTTAATACGTCAGACCAGGGGGCGTAACGGAATTCAAACGAGAGGTTCGGTTCTTCTTCCCCTTTGACCCGTTTGACTGCTGTATCATTGGCTGCGGCAACCTCTGGTAATTGCGTGGTGCGCGGGGCAGGGGTCTCGACCGCAGCGGACTCAGTGTTTGAATCCTCGGCCTGCTTCTCATCAGCCTGCTTCTCACCCGTCTGCTTTTCACCAGACTGCTTCTCACCAGACTGCTTCTCGGCCTTCGCTTCGTCGAGCTTGTTCTCTTCGTCCTCTTTGGCCTTGGCTTGCGAGACCCTGAGTGCCGCGAGGGGACCGAACGAGATCACCGCGCGAGCCCCTTCGGGTGGCTTCTCTTCGGTGATGACACCCGGCGTAACGGTCTGAGTATTTACTGCACGGACGATTCCACCCGTGGAACCTGATCGACCAGCATCGGGCGTGGCTCCCGCCGCACGACTGTTCTCTTGTCGTCCCGCTTCGGCTTCCGCCTTAATCTTCTGCCACGTCAATTTTTGTTCGGCACTGAGGACGTTGACCGCTTTTTCGTCGGTTTCTTTGCGGAGTTTCTCAAAATCTTCAGGACTGGTTCCAGGGGGAATTCGGAATGACGCATTTCGGATCTCGCCCAGTTGTTTTTCCTGTTCAGGGGTCAACTTTAACTGGTCCAGGACTTCTTTTTTTCGCATCGACATCAAAAGGCTTGAGGTATCGTCGCGCATCCGTCCAACGCGATCTGGGCGATCACCCCCGCGGCCCCGCCCCTGCGACCACGCATTGTCGGCGAAGAATCCCCCTATCAGTACAAACAAACCGAGCGTCACGCCCTGTTTTCGTGTCAGCAATAAGGTCCGCATGCCTTCTCCTCTACCATCGAGCGTATTCGAATCGCGATCCGCCGCTTCACGTTTCAATAAACGGCTGAAAATCGTTGAAACATCGGGATCTTCGCTTTCGTCGTTACAATCGATGCTACAAGGCGATACGAGCCTCAACAAGGTGAAGGTTTGTTAGGATTGGCCTGACTTGAAAATTCTCTCTGCTGAATTCAGGTTTGATTCATGTTTTTCGGGTTCAGTTCTCGCGGACCATGATCTCTGTAACCGAAACTACGTTCCAGACGTTTTATCGTGGATCATGTCATCGCGAATCATCCGGGCGATGCGTCATGCGGGCGATGCGTCATACGCGTGACGCGGGAGGGCTCTCGCGAGGTCGCTGGTTGGTATCCAGCGCAAAACCATAGTCGATCTGGATGCAAATCCCAAAATTCCCAAAATTTCCGTTCCTGCATCCGATCCCTTTAGGCCTGAGCGGCGTCTTGGGTTTTCCCTGTTCTTCAGGAAAGTACGTCAACTTCGGTAATTCAACGCGAGTTTTCCGGGAAACGGGTTCAACTTGGCAGGCCGGATGAAGTTCACCTGCCAGATCCCAAACTTCTTGGGGAAAACATGTCAAGAGAGATTCCTGAAAAGACGATTCAATTAGCGAGACGGTTTGCAGCGGTGCCAACGACCACATGACAGATGGCGATTGATCTGAAATGTGGGGTTTGTACAGCGGGACTGTCTGGGGGGCAGGACAATTCGGGGTTTCTCAACACAGGATGGATCATTCTGTGGCGGTGACCGCACATTCCCCGCCCTTCACGGGTATTTCGACCATGGGATCAAGTCGAAGTGCCCGCCGATGCCCGACGCGTGAAGACTCTTTACAGTGGTCTGGAATTTCGCATTCACTCGATATTCCTGACAACTGTGGAAGAAACACCGACTCCGAGCAATCGGCGGTTTTGGTACCGAGAGTAAAAAATCGGCACCTGAACCTCGTTAACACGTTTGAGGGTGGAGATCCGGAGGGTCGCGACGCCCTTCTGTGTGAGAACAATCTAGTGATTGGAGAGCCCGCGATGAGAACGATCTTCACTACTGGACAGGTAGCAAAGATCTGTAAGGTTGCCCCCCGCACAGTAAGCAAATGGTTCGACTCCGGCCGTCTGCGCGGTTACCGCATTCCAGGATCACAGGACCGTCGCATTCCACGCGACCACTTGATCCGGTTCCTTAAAGAACATGGAATGCCCTTGGGCGAACTGGAAGATGAAGCGATGGGCAAGTTGCTCCTCGTTGGTGTTGACCAGAACGTTCGAGGACAGATTCTTGATCTGATGCCTCCCATGGATTACAAAATTGAATCCGCGGCGAGTGGCTTTGAAGCCGGCATTCAGGCAGAGTCACTGCATCCAGACTGCGTGGTGATCGATTTCGGCATGGGACGACACGAGGCAACGTTGATTGCGCATAACCTGCGTAAAAACAACGAATATGCCGACGCCGTACTCGTGGCGCTACTGAGCGACGATGACACGGCTAGTGGTTTCGACCGTACCCCGTTCAACGAGACGTTCCGCAAACCATTCGACTCAGCTCTGCTGGCCGAACGGATTCGGACCCTCGTCGGTCGAAAAAAACAACTGGCCTGAGACCATAGATGAATTGTCCGGCGAACGTTCTGTTGAGACCACGGACGGGTCCACAGCAGGTTCACGTTACCAGACTGACGAGCGGCAGGTGTCGACTATCGACCCCTGCCGCTTTTTTCGTTTTTACCCGGATTCCGTTTTTGGGATAAAACCGCTTTTCCCGCAAGAAATCCCGAAAGAATTGCTCAAGTCCTTTGACTTGATCTTCTTATCCAGCGCAATCCCTGCTCAGATCCGTTTCGCGGCTCAGGCAAACTCGTCCTGTGTTTCAGGCCGACACCCCGGCCACCATCCGCACCTGCTCGATGTCCTGACGTAACTGCACCAACAGTCCCTCGACCGACGAAAATCGAATCACATCACGAATTCTTACCAGGAAATCGACATTCATTCTTTTTCCGTAAAGATCTCCACAATAATCGAGCAGATGAACTTCCACTTTTTTTGATAGCTCGCCAAAGGTCGGATTGGGCCCAATATTCACCGCCGCCGCATAGCAAACCCCCTCGATTGATGTTGTCGCAGCGTAGACTCCATTTCCTGGAATCAGGGTTTCCATGTCGACCAGATTGGCCGTGGGAAAACCGAGCAGTCGGCCACGTTCGGCTCCTCGTCCAACCGTGCCGGAAAGTTGATAGGAATGACCCAATAACTGGACCGATTCGGCCAGATTCCCCGACTCGATCAGCGAGCGGATCACGCTCGAAGAAACCAGTTGTTGATTCACGATCACAGGGGAAATCACATCCAATACCAGATTTTGGCTGGCACAAAAACTTTTCAGCACCGTGATGCTTCCCGCCCGGTTTCTGCCAAAGAAAAAGTTGGGCCCTTCGACCAGTCCACGTGCTTGAAGTTCGGCGAGAATAATCGAGTGAAAGAAATCTTCGGCGGTTCTTGCTAGAAAAGCAGTCGTTGTTGGCAAAACAATTACAAAATCGATACCGAATTGTTCCAGCAATTCCGCTCGATGAATCAGAGTTGTCAATCGAGGGGGAGCTGCCTGAGGACGCAGCAGTTCAATCGGGTGCGGATCAAACGTCAGCACCACCGCCGGAACACCGTCGGACCGCGCCCGCTGAACCAAGGACGCCAGCATCGCCTGATGACCGCAGTGGACTCCATCAAAGTTGCCGATAGAGACAAATCCACCTTGATAACCGGCCGAGGAATCGAAACCATGCAATACCGTCATCAAACCGCTTCTTCTTCGAAAAGTGCAATACTCGCAGTGAATCCATGAATGTAATTTTTACCACCCACGGGCCCCAACTCTCCCTGAGCAAAAATCCCTGCTAATGGCAACGGACCCAACCGGCTTTGGATCAAGCCGGCGTCATGGTCGGGCGCAGAAAACATCCGTGATCCGCGACCATTACAGCTGAATAATAAACTGGCGGCGGGCAGATGGGGATAGATTGACGAATGTCTTTCCAACAACCTCTTCAAGTCCGCATCCGCCGTCTCACCGTCCCGAATCTGAAACTGAACGGTCTGTCCAACCCGGACGACTCCCCCCGCTTTTAATGCACCCGACTTTTTGTCGATCCCAACCACATTCAGTATCAGAAAATCCCCCCGGTGAAAGGATTCCTGATATTCATTTAAGGCGATCCCAATGTGAATTCCCCCCTCGACCAGCTTCTGATCACGGGGGGGAAGCAGTTGAAATAGATCTTGCAATCGCTGCATGGGTGTGGATCCACCCAATTCGTAAACCACATTCCGCTCGGCCTTCGTCACCACAAACGGAGCCCCGATCGGTCGACAACCTTGCGAAACCACCGTACGGACCTGCGGCCCCCCTCGAAGCACCACTCCGACAGCCCCCTGATGAATTTCTTGATGATTCAGAAACAACCGATTTTCACCCGGATTTCCCCCACTGGCCATGCCACCAATCACCGGGACGTCGGGCAATTCATCGGCCAAGAGGTCCAGTACCGATTGAGGGACCGAGGAAAAGGGTTCACCCAGCAGCAGTACGGCACGCGTCTCTGTCGCGCGAGCCCCCAAGTCGTCCGGCAGGCCACTGCACATGAAACCATCGGGAGTTTCGGCAAATTCCAATTGAAAAGGGACCAAATCTGCCCCAGGCAATACGCCGCACCACAACGAGAAGGCAGGCCCTTCTTCGTACTCCCGATGACCACCAATGATGGTTTCACCCGTACAACCGAGCAAAATTCCGCCACCCAGTCGGTCTACGATCGATGCCGCCATCGAGGGAAAATTCTTGGCGTGATGTTGCGAAACGAACGCAATGGTCAGGTCCGGCACGCGACCAAGTTCGCCAGAAATCATCTGGACGGTTTCTTGTATCGCAGTACTCAGGCTGTTTTTCTCAGACGCTGCAGCAGCAAAGGGCATTTCCTCATCCGATCCAGATTTTAAACGGATTGCAGATCAATCGACTCAATCCGGCACGGCGACACTAACGCGAACTCCCCTCAATCTTCAAGCGAGGTCCCCGTTCCCCCCGCATGATTTCTTTAGGAATTCGCCAAATCCTCACACAAACCAAGTTCCTTAAATCCAGCGACCAACCACTCCGCGCTTCGAGACATGTTGACATGACTCGGCAATTTCTGCCATACCACGCACCAATGACCCGTTCAGGATGAATCGGCCTTACCAAATCGGGATCGCAAAGCGATCACGTAACAAGAGAACGACGGCGAAATTTTCCGCAGCGCGGCAGGTCTCTTGTGCAGGCCGTCAGGGTGACTCCGTGAAGCAAAGTCGATGAAAATGCAGGGAAGCAATCATGAGTTGGCGACTGTTTGTGGTTTACGGACTGACTCTGGGACTGTTGTCTGCGACGGCTCATGCCCAATCCGCAGCCAAAATTGAAGTCCCTTCGATTCAGACGTTGGAAAAGCAGATCAGGGTGGTCGAGGCCAATCAAGACCTCGCGGCCAATCTGCGCGAGAATATCCTCAACTATTTAAAAGATGCCATCGAGCGTCTCGAGATTGCACAAGAACACCGCGAAAAGGGCGAGCGACTCGAACGGAACCTGGCACACGTGAAAGCGATGCTGAGGAACACCGAAATTCGGTTGGAACAGTCTCCGGCCACCGCCAATCCCGCCATCGTCAACGTGACCGATCTCAACGAACTCGAGCGAATGGTGGAACTGCGAGAAAAACAGCTCGATGATTCTCAGGACGGACTGAGAAAACGAGTGGGAACACTCGAAGCCGAACTCGCCCTATGGCGAACTCGACCCGAGGAACTGGTCAACGAACTGGCCGAAGTCGAAGACCGCTTAATCGAAATTAACGATCAGATCGTCACCCTTCCCAGTGCGGGCGAGCCACGTGAATTGATGCAGGCCCATCAGGCGTTTCTCTTGTCACGACGAGTTCGCGCCGAGGACGAACGACGGGCACTGCACGCCGAAGCCGACTGGTTCCAATCCGTGGCTGCTGCCGACCTCGTGCAGGCCCAACGGGAACTGGCCACTCGGGAACTGGCCCTCAAAGTCGGGGAACTCAATCTGCTCCAGGATGAACTCGCAAAACGCCGGGGAAATCAGGCGGACCAACGAGTCCAACAGGCCGAAGAACTCGTCGCCAAAACCACTCCGGAACTCAAGCCGCTTGCTCAGGGAAACCTCGAGCTCGCCCAAGAGCGACACGATATCACCGACAAAATTCAAGTGCTCGAGCAACGCCACGAACGGGCAACGAATTCCTGGATGGAACTAGAAAAGGAATTCGAGCGGACCCAGTCGATGGTTCGAGATGTCGGACTGACCGATTCGATCGGACTGTTGCTCCGACAACAACGAGCAAAATTGCTCAATCCCCGCAGCTTGAGGTCTAGCCTCTTACACCGGAACGATGTGGTTCGCGAGGCGCGGATGCGCCTTTTTCAACTCGACTCGGATCGCCTGGCACTGCTCGATCTCGATGCGGCGGTGGTCAAACGGTCTGTTGAACTCGGTGTCCCCCTCGATCAAAAGCCGATTGCCGTCAACCTGAAGTCACTGCTCTCAGAACGACGCAATCTGATCAAAGGGCTTGATGCTGACTATTCTCGTTTTTTCCAGCAACTGGTCGAAATGGATAACCTCGAACGACGACTGCTGAATCTGACAACGAAATACGCTGACTATGTCGACGAACGTGTACTCTGGATTCGGACAGGGCAAGCGTTTAACCAGGACAACCTGCTGAAAGCGTCGAAATCACTCTCTTGGCTCGCGGACCAGCCCTCGTGGAATTCGGTCGGTGATGCCGCCAAAATGAACATTATCCGGCTCCCCTTCTGGTGGGCAATCTCGGCGGTTTCCTTTGTTGTTTGGTTGGCGCTACGACCGATTTTGAAAAAACTTGTGCATCATCGCGGTCTGGCGGCGTCTCACCGTGAATGTCGCAACCTGACGCCAACGCTCCAAACCCTCGCTTTGACTCTGATCATTGCCAGTGGCTGGCCACTGCTGCTCTGGTTCGTCGGCTGGCGGATCGATCATAGCGCTTCAACGATCACTTTCGTACACGCCGTCGCAGCGGGGATGCTCCGAGCCGCTCTGTTTGCCTTTCCGCTCGAAGTACTTCGAATCGCCTGCCTCAGCGGTGGACTTGCAGAGCACCATTTTAACTGGCCAAAATCGACGATCAATCGCTGGCGTCGAAACCTGAGTTGGTACATCCCCGTCGGCCTGATACTGGTGGGCTTGATTGCACTGACGGAAGGGGTCGCCGACGAACATCGACTCGATTCGATTGGGCGGCTGACATTTCTGGTCTTCGCCGCGATGACCGCTCTGTTTTGTTACCTGACGATTCGTCGCCCACTCAAGCCACTGGATCCGAATGAGGCTGCCTCTGAGGAAACCGCCATCCAGGGGGCCACAGCAGCAGCGACCGAGGCGTCCTTGAAAGCGGCTGCGGAAGCGGATGCCTGGTCTGATCGGTTCTGGCGGTTCTGCCCCCGGTTGGCCGTGGGAACTGGCCTGCTGCTATTCGCCTTGGGCTGGTCTGGCTTTTTTTACACCGCGCTGCAACTCAATTGGCGGTTGCAAAACACCACTTGGCTGCTCATGAGCCTGATGCTGGTGCGTGCGACGGTTCGACGCTGGATTGCACTGGAAAAACGACGGATGGCCGTTTTGCAGGATCAGGAATTACAAACGATTTCCGAAGCCGGATTCGAGCCCGGCAACTCGGGCTATAACCAATTCTTGCTCCCGCGGTGGACCTGGCCTGACTTCCGGATGAATCTGACCCAAATCGTGTCGCAAATGCGTCGCCTGCTCGACACCGGACTGATCGCGTTCGCCGTCGCCGGGTTGTGGCTGGTCTGGGCCGATGTGACTCCCGCGCTGAATATCCTCGACCGCGTTGTCCTCTGGAGAACAACCGTCGAACAGGTCGAACTGAACGATGAAACGACACATATTTCCGCCGAGGCGACCGACAAACATCTGGTATTCGGCCAAACCGTGAAACGTCAACTGCCGGTGACCGCAGCCGATCTGGGGATGGCCATGCTGATCATGGCCATGGCAGTCATCGCGGGACGAAACATTCCTGGACTGGTTGAGGTGATCCTGCACGAGCATCTTTCGGTTGATGCCGGTGTTCGTTTCGCCGCCACATGTTTGGTTCGTTATGCCATTTTTGTCGCAGGAGTCGGTTTTGCTTTTGCGCAGATTCGAGTCGGCTGGAACAATGTTCAGTGGCTGGTCGCCGCCGCTTCGGTGGGGCTCGGCTTCGGGTTGCAAGAAATCTTCGCCAACTTTGTTTCGGGCATTATCTTGCTATTTGAACGCCCGATGCGCGTGGGGGATGTGGTCACCGTGGGTGACACGACGGGAACCGTTTCCCGCATCCGATTCCGCGCCACGACGATTGTTGACGGTGACCGAAAAGAATTGATTGTCCCCAACAAAGAGTTCATTACCGGCAAATTACTCAATTGGACACTCAGCGACCGTGTCAATCGCTTTGCCGTGAAGGTGATGGTCGGAAGCAACAACGATCCACAGCGGATTCGACGTTTATTACTGGAGATTGCCGCGTTACAGCCAACACTGCTGCAAGACCCGGCCCCGACAGCGTCATTGGAAGAACTGAGCGGCGGTCAGACCTTCGTGGTGCGGGCCTTTCTTCCTTCACTCGATGGACGAGCCAATGCGATCAATGATCTGTACATGATGATCCACAAGCGATTCGAGGCCGAAGGGATCGAAATGCCACGTCCGTCGCAAGAGGTCTTCCTGCGAACCGATGTCCAGGAAGCCCATTCCGCGTCGCCACCCGCACCCCATCAGCCGATGACCGCTGCCGCGATCAAAAAATGGTGACCCGTTAAAAACGGTGACGGATTTATCGAGATTCCGTTCCGAGTCAGAATCCGTTTCCACAAATTCTGAACGAGCGAACCCCGCTGCCGCAGGAATTTTTCCTGCGAACGGTGATGAGCGGGGCGATACTGGTTACAATCTTGCCTGGCTCGTACGAGGAGGCTGCGTGGAATGCTCGAGATTTCTGGTCGATCATCATCTGTGTGTAGTGGTGTGTCCCGCCGCAAACTGTTGCAAGCGGGCGGTGCCGGTCTGTTCGGACTGACGCTGCCGCAACTGCTCGCCGCCGAAGAAGCGGGATTGGCCAATCGTCCCAAAGCCAAAAGCGTCATCTTTCTCTTCCTGTTTGGTGGCCCCAGCCAGCTGGAAACCTTTGACTTAAAGCCAGGGGCCGCCAGCAAGATTCGCGGCCCCTACTCGCCGATCTCCAGTCGGACCCCCGACCTGCTCATCTCAGAAAAACTGAGTCGCTGTGCGGCCATCTCGGACAAATTCGCGGTCGTACGGACACTGTCACACTCGTTCAATGATCACAGCGGCGGTGGACACTATGTTCAAACGGGCAAACGCTGGCATATCCCCATCGGCAGCGGCTTTAACGCCACCCCCCAAGACTGGCCCTCGATCGGATCCGTGGTCGAATACCTCGCTCAAAATTCCCTCCGTCACGGCGGTTCTGAGCAGCCCGCTGACGGAAATCTTCCGCAGTACGTGGTGCTCCCCAACAGCCTTGGCAGACTGCAAACTTACACTGTCCAGTTGAGACGCCCAGGCGAATACGGTGGCTGGCTCGGTCGCGGTTACGATCCCATCACGACGGCGATCGACAAAAAAGACCCTCAGGACAATCCCTACTACCGCCCCTGCGCAGATGAAGAACTGACGTTTCAGATTGATGGACTGGTTTCCCAGGAAGCGATGACACTGGATCGACTGAACCGCCGTCAATCGCTGCTCTCACAGTTTGATCAGCGCTTGCGCCAGCTTGATGTCGAGAAAAACCTCTCGGCCTATGACCGCTACCAACAACGCGCCTTATCCCTGGTCGCCTCGGAACGAACGCGACGGGCACTTGATCTGCGCCAGGAATCGCCGGCAATGCGCGACCGCTACGGTCGCCACCTGTTCGGTCAATCGACACTGATGGCTCGCAGGCTGGTTGAAGCGGGAGTTCGCTACGTCACGGTCCATTGGGATGCCCCCGATGGGTACAGCTGGGACTCGCACCTGAATAGCAAGGATGTCGGCGATCATCTGATTCCTGGCCTCGACCAAACGCTGTCAGCACTTTTGATTGACCTGGATGAACGAGGCCTGCTCGAAGAAACCTTGGTCGTCTGTCTGGGAGAAATGGGGCGGACCCCGACTGGTAACGCCAACTGGGGTCGCGATCACTGGAGTACTCTCTTTCCCGCTGTGATCGCCGGAGCCGGGGTGCGCGGAGGAGCGGTTCTCGGTCAGACCGACCGCGACGCCGCATATGCCGTCACCCCCCCGTACAAACCCGAAGACTTTGCCGCGACAATCTATCATGCCCTGGGGATCGACCACGAACTCCGCCTCCCCGACGCACAAGGCCGCCCGGTCGCTATCGTCGAAGAGGGCAAGCCGATACTCGAATTGTTCGGGTAAGTCGATGGTCTCGGCCGTGGTGGTACGGCCGCAGTGGCCGAGTCATTTCCGGGAATCTTGCCAAAAAGTCCAAATACTTGGCGGAGGTCTACGGTTTTCATCGCATGAGTTCCTGTCAGAACGAAATACCGTTTTCCACTCGATCTCGCTGCGGGGCCATCGGTCTGATGAGGTGCGGACCCGTTTTTGACCCCGTTTTTGACCCCGTTTTTGACCAGAGCCTGATTTCAGGATGGAATTTCCATACCACTTTCCACTGCAAGAGAAACTCAATGACTTCTTCCGAGGGGCTACCCAGATCTGATCTGACCGAAATTATCAATGCGATGGCGAACGGGGATAAACGTGCCGCAGACGACCTTTTACCCTTGATCTACGAAGAGCTACGGATCCTCGCCCGGAAACGAATCTCGCAAGAGCCTTCCGGGCAATCGCTGCAAGCCACCGATCTGGTGCACGAAGTTTATCTCAGACTGGTCGGAAAAAGCGTTGACCAATATTGGGATGGGCGTGGCCATTTCTTTGGTGCCGCCGCAAAAGTGATGCGGCGAATCCTGATCGATCGGGCGCGAAGAAAACTCCGCCAGATTCATGGCGGTGACGTTCACCGAGTCAATCTCGATCCGGATCAGATCCTCGACCCCGCTCAGATCCCCGATCCCCATCGGAATCTGTTGGAACTCGATGTCGCACTGGAAAAGCTTTGTGAGCGGAATCCGCAGCATGGCCAACTGGTCGAATTAAAATATTTCGCCGGGCTCACTGTGTCACAGGCTGCGGAAATCATGGAGATTCCCGTGCGATCGGCCGAACGAATCTGGGTGTATGTTCGAGCTTGGCTGCGGTGTGAGATCCAGGGGGGGGCCTCTGCTTCCTCGTCTTCCGTCTGACAACGCGTCAAGTGATGAATCCGTTTTTGGGAAGGTGCGTTTTGGGGACACCGGAATTCTCCGGAAGGGTCTCGAGGATGTCGGTGTCGAAGCCAGGCCGCCCCCATTCGGCCTGAATCGACCCGGTCTCTGATGGCAAGCGGCGGCGAGTGATGGAAACACAAGGGGGGAATGCACGAAGGTGGGAAACATGAGCCGGCTGGCGAATTGAAGGGACACATCGGATAATTGATTTCGGGACAGGAAAATGTTCTAATTCTGAAAATGTCGAATTTCGATTTTCTAAGATTTGGAGTGGAATCATGTCTCGAGTCGCTCGGATGGAAGTCTTTGCACCGAATGAGATCGCAACCGTGTTTGTGACGAATCATGTGGTTCGTCGCTGTTTCCTCATGGGGATCGATCCGATCACGGGCAAGAACTTCAATCATCGCAAGGTGATGATCGAAGGACAGTTGAAGCGGCTGGCCCGCGGATTTGGCATTGATTTGCTCGGATATGCGTTGCTCTCGAATCAGATCGATTTGATCATGAGATCTCGTCCGGATATCGTCGCGACCTGGAGCGATAAAGAAGTGGCTCGACGCTGGTTATTGGTCTGTCCGGTCCGGAAAAATGCGGAAGGGATTGCCGAAGATCCGAATGACGACGAAATCAATAAGATCCGCAAAAACAAGGAAAAGCTGGCAATCATCCGTTTGCGGTTGAGCGATGTCGCCTGGTGGATGCGGGTCTTGTGTCAGTTCATCGCCGTGCGTGCGAATCGCGAAGATAACGAAATCGGCAAATTTTGGCAGAGTCGATTTCGGGAAGTTCGGTTGCTGGACGATGTCGCCATTCTTGCCTGCGCCGCACATGTCGACCTGAATCCGGTCATCACGGGAACCGTGAAGACACTCGACAAAGTCACCTTTACCTCGGTTCATCGCCGAATTCGAGCCTCGGCACCCGCCAAAACCTTTTCCGTGAAAGCGGCCCGCAAAACGGCTGCCAAGTCAGCACGTTCCGCTGACGAAGCCCCCGCCGTGCCGTTGGCTGCCGATCGATTCCTGGCCCCCATCGAATTGGGTAACAAAGGGAAGGGTAAGCCCGGCATGCAAGTCAGTCGCGACGGATTCCGTTGTAGTGACAAGGGGTTTCTCTCGTTGACGCAGGCCGAGTACCTCGAAATCCTCGACTGGACCGCACGACAGATTGGTCCCGGTAAAGTCTTGACCAAGCCCAAGTCGGTCCCGGCAGTGGTGGAACAGCTGAATCAACAACTCCCCTCAACCGCCGTTTGGTGTGAGCTCGTCCGAGATTTTCATCATCTGTTCGGAGCAGTCGCCGGTAATCCCGGAAGTGTTGACGCCATGCGAAGTCTGGTCAACGGCTATCGATATCGTCTCAGCCCACGAGCACGGGTCCTATTACCCACAACGGAATCACCCGCATCGGAGTTATCAGTGACGGAATTATCCGTGAAGAAACCGTCGGCGAAGAAGTCATCGGTGAAGAAGTCATCCGCAAAAAAAACATCCGCGAAGAAGTAATTTCGCGATTACGACTCTCGATCATCCCCCGTTCTCAGTGCATGGCCAGGGCCGCAAGTCCCTGGCCATGTCCATTTCCTGATGCTTGAAGTCTGAATGCGATCGGTCGCAATCGACGAATTGAATTCCGCAGTATCACTACTCGGCCGATGGGACCCGGTCCGTCTTGATCTCGATGAATCAAGCCTCGGCCTGAAGACAAACAACGCATCAAGATTGACAATTGTTACTTTGCACGCCAAAGTTGCTGGCAATAGAGATCTGTTGTGGCGATCGGAAACGGGTTTATCTCGCTGGGGAAGTTACCATGAGTCTTTCCATGAACGGTTCAAGGCCGTCATCTCGCTTGTTGTCACCATCGATTTCACGTCGTCAATTGCTTCAGGCAATTGGTGTCGGTGCCCTGACGATGGGTTCGCACGGGATGGTGGCGGCGGGAGTCGATCCGGTTCGTGGCTTGGGGCGAGGAGCGGCCGAAAAGTCCTGTATCTTCATTTTGCTCTGTGGCGGCCCCAGCCATCTGGACACCTGGGACTTGAAACCCGACGCGCCGGCCGAGATTCGCGGTCCCTATCAACCGATCGCCACGGCGGTCCCCGGCATGCGGATTTCGTCACTGCACCAGCGAATGGCCGCATTAACCGACGACTTCAGCCTGATTCGTTCGATGACCCATGTTGGCAATATCAGCAATCATTTTGATGCGATGCATCACTGCCTCAGTGGCCAGGCAGACGCGCCGCTCGACTCCCCCTATCTCGGTTCGATCATGGCGAAAGTTCGCCCGAATCAACGCGGAGTTGCCCCGTATGTCTGGCTCATTAAGTGTGTCGGGGATCCGGTTTTTTGTGCCCCGAATATTTCTACCGGGGGACACCTGGGTGCAGGGCATAGCCCGATGTTCGTCGGTTCCGCCACCAATCACCCCGCCATGCCCACGTTCAAAGCCCCCGAAGAACTGCTCCCCGCAGTCGAGGTAGAACGATTGCGCGAACGGCGGCGACTGTTGGGAGGACTGAATCCCTACGAATCGGGTGCCATGGAAAATCGGGTGACCAAAGACTGGGAAGATTTATACGGTCGGGCCTTTGAATTAACGAATGGCGCTGGGGGCCGACAGGCCTTTGAACTCGAACGCGAACCGGTTCAGGTTCGTGACCGCTATGGCATGCATCCGCTAGGCCAGAACCTTTTACTGGCCCGCCGACTGGTCGAATCGGGAGTCGGATTCGTCACCGTCAACGGCTGGACGGGACCCGCCCCAGGCGAAGCAGGGGGTGGGCCGCCGAGTTCCAGTTGGGACATGCACGGCGGAGAAATGGGGATGGGGAACGCCTTCGGCACAGGGTCTTATGGAATGGGTTGGTCCCTGCCGCGACTCGACGAAGCCCTCTCGGCGTTGTTGATTGACCTGAAAGATCGTGGCCTGCTGGAAAGCACGCTGGTGGTCGTGGCGGGCGAGTTTGGTCGGACGCCCCATATCAACGCCATCGCAACCAACCCCGGTCGTCAGCACTGGCCTTCTTGCTACTCGGCAATCCTCGCCGGTGGAGGAATTCGCGGTGGTGCGGTTTATGGCGAGTCTGACAAGATTGGAGCCTACGTCAAAGACAAACCAGTTCGCCCACAAGATCTGGGTGCCACGATCTATCACGCACTGGATATTCCGTTGGAAACCCGATTAGGAAAAGATGGTTTTACTCGACCAGTCAGTTCCGGTCAGCCACTGCTCAGTCTGTTTGGATGAGCGGCGTCTGTTTGGATAAGCGGCGTCATCGACGCCTGGGTCACGATCGATCACCGGTCTCATCAAGCTGGTGATTCGCGTGGGAGCGGACCGCACGGGATCGACGCCGAATCAGTCTCAATGACCGGTCTGATCGGCCCCAGCGATCCCGGCCCATCATCGACGAGTGGTCTCAAAGCCCGGGTGAGGACAGGCAAATGGGGGCTGGCAGGTGAAGCAGGGGACGAGTCAGTTCCGACAGGGACTGCTGCTGTTGGCTATTTTGCGTGAAATTTTCCGGCGCCAGCCAAGTCTGAAACGCCTGCTCCAGCGCAGGCCATTCCTCGTCGATGGCCGCGAACCAGGCGGTGTCCCGATTTCGCCCCTTGACCACAGCCGCTTGCCGAAAAATTCCTTCTGGTGAAAGTCCCAGTCGTTGCGCGGCACGGCGTGAGGGAGCATTCAGGGCATTGCATTTCCACTCATACCGTCGATAACCCAGTCCAAAGGCCTGTTTCATCATCAGATACATGGCTTCGGTCGCCGCAGTGGTCCCCTGCAGCAAAGGGGAAAACTGCAGATGCCCGACTTCGATGGACCCATGCCTCGGATCAATGCGAAGGTAACTGCAAACTCCGACTGCGAGCCCGAATTTCAAGTCGATAATGGCAAAGAACTGCGGATCCAGACTCAACGCATAGGGACTCAGCCAGCCGAGATACTCGTCAAAAGTGGAAAAGGGCCCATAAGGAAGATAAGTCCAGTTTCGCCCGTCTTTGTCGAGCGAATTGGCCTGAAAGAGTTCCTGTGCATGCCGCAGGGGATCCAGTGGTTCCAACCGACAATAACGACCTTCGACCGATTCCCGTACGGGGAGTCGCGGGAGTGACCAGTTCGGAACAGGCAATCCAACCGGTTGTCCGAGGGAATTCGATTGGCAGGGCATGATGGTTCTCGTGAGCCGGGACCTCATCCGTAAGGTCCGAAGCTGTCAGGATCCGTTTTTTGGTTTTCTCGGGAGGCCGCGTGGGGTAACTGTCGCTTGAAGCCCCAGTTGCATGAACGGCGAATCAGCCCCGGAAAACATGACACCTTTTGACACGTTCCGGATGGTGGTTGCCCCAACAGAGTATCAACCTATCACCCGTCTCTCAACGGGCCGGGTCTGTTGATGCTTGCTCGGCGAATGTCGATTCCCCGACCCCCACGTGAGGAACCAGCCAGCCGAAACAGGAATTCTCAGGCAATCATGTTGCATCCGTGATACCGGCAGCGATTGGGATCGAAAAGACTGCCGAGGTTGTGTCGGCGGTTGCCTCACAGCCCCGAGTCACCGCAGATCGGTTTTTCTCACCGATTGCGCTGGTGAGAGTAGAAGAAAAACCGACTGGGACCGGCAGCCCGTTCCCAGTGGTTTCGTTGCCGCGACAACCGTTTGCTCGCTATGTCGCAGAGGAATCACTTTGAGTGACGCTATCCATTTCTATATGAATGAAAAGAGATGATCACACGACAGATCGAGAATTCCAGCGTCGTCGAGCGGCCATCACCAGAGCTCCTGCAATACCGCAACCCGCCAGAGCCAGCGATGAAGGCTCGGGAACTGCCGAAGTTGCCCCCTGACCAACAATCAAATCGTTGACCGTGGCATAATCGGGAGCATTGGGAGTCAGAACCGTTAGCGACGTGATTCCAACATCGCTGGTGAATCCCGCAAACGAGGTCGACGAGGTCGATGCAAGGTTGATTTGCGTACTGTCACTCAATTCCACCGTGATCGGTCCCCCCGTGGGATTCCCCGCACTATTCGACAGGAAAAAATTTCCGCCGACGGCGGTGGGGAGCGTTCCCGAAAACGTGAAAATGATTCCGGTTGCGCTTTCGTTCGTACTCAGCCAAACATCCAAACCTGATCCTGTGTTGTAAAAGGTGTTTTTTGTCGTCGCAGCCGAAATCGTATAGCCACCCCCAGACAAATCCATCGGCGAAGGTTTGCTCCCGAAGCCGATCGAATTGAACGTCTGGGTGAAGTACCCGGAATCGATTGCGGCAGTGAAACTGGACTGACTCGTGTAAGTGATCGTCCCAGCGATCGCGGCATTGGATCCCGCCAGGATCGCGATCCCGCAGAAGAGAACGCAGAAGAGAACGAGCGAAAAGGGCTGGCATCGGTTTAATCGAACAGACGGACGAAATAAGTTCATCAAGGACTCCATGAAACTAAAAAGGTGAGTAGGGTTTAAGCGGTTCATCCATTTTAAAAACTTACGCCACGATTTCTACGACCAGTTGCAGGCATTCGGCTGTAAAAAATGGATTACCGTTAAAGTATGGGTATTGTGGTTCCGTTTCGGCCAGTGAAGGCCTCAGTGAGGTCATTTCATTCTGTTTCCCAAGTGTTTTCCATTCGGTTTCCATTCGGTTCCGAACTGGAAATCTGCCCCGGTCGATAATCAACAAATCTCCACAGCCCCCAGGATTTCCTCGGGGCCATGTGGTTTGTGTTCGTTGAGAACTGCGTTGACTAACGAGGAGTCACAAACGAAATCCGGCTGAGCAGAATCGCTTTCAAATTCGAAGCTCGAATTTCACGCTGGCTGTCCAGCTTTGCCAGGGCATCAGCCGGTTTGTTCAAGATCTGAGCCGATAACGCCTCGGCACGATTACTACGGAACCGGGCGGAATTCAAGATGTCTCTCGCTGCCGCTGCACGCCCCAGACGCCGGACCATGGTGGTCAGTCGCAACAACTCGGATGCTGTTGGTGTCGCCAGAGGGTCAATTGACAGCTTGTAGAGGCCAATCACGAATTGGTCGTTTGCCGCAGCACCAGGAACCAGCACTTTGACCCGTTTGGCGAACTCACCCCCTGCTAGAATCTGGGACAGCACCAAGCTGTCTGGTTGGCCCGAGGCCAATTGCCGTACCGGCAGGAACAACTCTTTAGCGGTCGCAGGTCGACCGAGGTACTGCGAGTACCATGCCTGTACCTGTAGCGTGTGCGCCTCGATCGTGTTGGCCAGTTGATGTGCCATGATCAGTCGTGACACGATGCGTTTATCAATCCGCTTGGTCCAGAGGCTGAATTCGGCCGCCGTCGGATCTCGATGCAGCAGTTGTGCAAAAACAGTCATCACATACTTTTGCGTATCCGTCATGTTGGTGAAGCGCGACTGGTCGACGGGTAGCATCCGCGCAGCCAGCCCGTTGATCGCCGGTGCGCCAGTAATCGACAGTTGCTCGACCCCCGTATGACTGACCTTATTCAACCACGTCTGCACGACCCCCTGTGCCGCCCAGGTATTCTGGCCCTTGCCATCCACCTGCAGCGCGTCACTGCCGGTGCCGCCATCAATCGCGATATTGGCCAGTCGTGCATCTGCCAACGAAACATTGAACTGGTCGTTCCCCCCGTTTCCGGCAATCGAGAGCGAAGTGACACCGGTATTGCCTCCAACAGCAATCTGGTCACTCCCGGACCCCGCCGACAGGATCATGGAATTGATCGAGTCGAGAGCCACATCGAAGCTCTGCAGCGAAAGCATCTGATTACTCAGCGAAATCTTCTGGCCGATCGTGTCGAGCGAATTATCGGCATGGAATTCTTGAAAACCCTTCACTTTGACCGAAGCGGGCAACTGGCCAGTCCCCTGAATTCCGGTCAATCCCAGTCGCAGCCGTCGTAGCGGTGTCTGCGACTCGACCACGACCGACGACCCGAAGAGCTGTCCCAGTAATTGGACCAGCGAGTTATTCTTCGTCTGCGAATCGGATGTCCCCGTCACCAATGAGAGACTCGATTTCGCTGCCGCACCCAGACTTTTGATTACCGAAGTCGGATCGGTCTGAATCCCGTCGAGGCCAAATACGGAGATTCCTAACTGCTGTGCCACGACGGTCGCTCCCGCACCCAGAATGACCTGGGCCAGATTACCAGCGGTCCCCAACGACGAGAGCGAAATCGATTGATTCGCGGAAACTGCCGAATTCACGATGATTGAGGCATCATTGGATAAGACGACTGATCCGCCCGCAGAAATCCCCCCAGCAGTCGATCCCGGTTGGCCCAGATTCAGCAGCCCGGAATTGGTAATGACGACATCATTCCAGCGAGTCTGAGTCTGAAGCTGTCCCGTAAACGTCTTGAGCGGCTGACTGCTCGTTCCGACGCTGTTCAAGGCACGTAACTCAATTTGTGGGGCATGAATCCCCTGAGTTTCCCCGGGTGCAGAACTCTGAGTGAACGAGGGAACAGGTGCCTCCAGTCCCGGTGCCCCCATCGCCATCATCGGTGCGGCTGCGGCTGCGGGTGCGGCGGCGGGTGCGTTGGTATAGGGAAGGATCGAGCCAAGCGGAGCCGAGAGCGAGACCGTTCCGCTACTCACCATCGAACCAATGTACAGGTTGTTCAGAACCTGGATCGCATAAATCCCTGTCGGAGCCGTCCCCTGGAACTCGTTAGAAATTTGAATCGACATCGGTGTCGAGGACGTTCCAAACGATCCCCCCGCGACAGCATTCAGAGACGCCGCACTGATCGCGGTTACACCGTAATTGAAGGCAAATTTCGAGATGGTTTGTGTCGTCGAATTGGATCCTGTCGAGTAAGAGACAAATCCGAGTTGCAGTTGACTGCTCCCCAGCATCGGTTGGAGATCGATCGTCGGTTGCGAGAAGTTCGTCACTTGTTTGGTGACGGTATCCGTCAGTGTGGCAAACAGTGTCTGGGAGGACTTTGAGTACGACAGCACCACGTTGATCGGATGGTTCGAGCTGAGATTCACGGGTGCGGAGGATTGAGCAAAATAGCCGGGGCCATTCTGGGGAAGGTAGCCTGGGGTATTGTTGTCGTAGAAATTACAGCCGATCGTCTGTGAGTTCGGTGTGGCATTTCCCAGATTCATAAAGAACGCCAGCACCGGTTCTGCCGCCGCAGTCCCCGCCGTCGAGGTTGTGGCTTTCGCATCTGCGGCGTTTCGCAGGGTGATTGCCAAGCCACCATTCTGACTCGAGGACTGATAGACAAAGTTCGCCACGAAATCCCGCTGCAGCGTCAATGGACTGTTCAGCCAGAGTGTATTGTTACTCGAAGGAGTATTCGCTGCGGGGGTTGTGCTGCTACTGTTGTTGATCATGGTCAGCGTGTCGTCAGCGATCGAAACCTGACCATTGACTGAATTGGGTGTCCACCCGGTACCCGCGCCACCAAATCCCGCGACCGTGCCGCTGGCGAAAGCAGGGTCCGCAACGATGCTACCACCCGCATTGAGTGTCGCGGTCCCGCTGGTAATCACCTGCCCAATATTCAAGTTTCCGGCCAATTGATCGACCGAAAGATTTCCCAGTGCGTTCGCATTGACTCGACCACTGGCCGCCGTTTTCAGGGAGCTTCCTGTTTCACCAATATTTCCACCCGCAATCAGATCCATCGTGGTGCCGATCACCGTCGGGGTGGGCGAATTGATGGTTTTCGTTGAGGTGTACGAGAAATTCGAAATCCGCTGTGTCGATGTCGCCCCGCCATCTCCCCCCGTGAATCCCAGAAACATCTGGTTGCCACCCACATTGCTGGCCAAATTCAAATTCGTCGTTGTATTGCTGTAGGTCTGTCCTGTGTAAGTATCGGTCAGGTTTGCCGTCAGCGTCTGGTTGGTGGGATTATAATTCAAAACGACATTAATATTGTCGCCCGATTTTAAGTTCACTGGCGAAGTGCTTGTATAAGCACCAATGGTACCATTCTGTCCGATCGCCATGGCAGTTTGATTGTAAATATCCAGAACAAACGCTGTACTTTGCGTGATGCCACTATAGCCAACACCTCCTCCATTTGCCCCTAATGCGTTGGTCCCACTGGGGCTGTTCTGCAGTACAAACGCCACGCCGTCCGCGACCGCATTGATGGCATTGTAAGTGAATGACGCGGTGAAAGGCTCAGTCGAAAGAACCGGTGTGTTATTCCAAACCGCATTCGCTGTCCAACCGGAGTATTGGCTTGTGAGCGTCAACACATTATTGGAAATCATCGGGGTGAAATATCCATTCGTTTTCGTCGTCCAACCCGTTCCCGATCCTCCAAAACCAGAGATCGTCACATTCGAACTGACTGGCGTGGTGGCCGAATTCCGATCCACAATATCACCTTGTGCTGTGAGCCGAACAGCACCCGGTGTCTGGATCTTCGTGACATTCATGTCCCCCTGATCCTGTGTCAGCGAAATCGAACTCGAAGACGCCGTAGTCGTGGCGCTGATCGTTCCCGTGGACGCGATATTGACGTTCACCGGCCGGAATACGGTCACCACGACCCCGGTCGTCGTGTATCCCGGTGGTGTGCTCCCAAATTGGTACTGCATGGAATCGCCCTGTGCGTTCGACCCGACCATTTTCACAGAGCCTGAGGTCGTTGCCAACGCCAGCAAATCCCGCTGCTGACGGGTCAGCGTCCCTTGCTGCACATCCGACAGCGGTATGGTGACGGGTTGGTTGTTGATTCCAATGCTGCCAGAGGCGTTCAAAATCAAATTACCCGCCGTAATGTTGGTTTGTGGTACCTGATTGTCGATCCCGGCAGGGCTGAGTGCCTCGAGTGAGAGATTCGAGGTGACGCTGAAGAGCGACTCGCTTCCCGCAGAAAACTGTGCCACCGTCTGTGATGAAGCGGTAAACTGGTACGTGGAATTATAGGCCTGGAATTGTGATAGCGTGGCCCAATTGGGACCAAAAGCCTGTGGCGTTGCAAACGCGGATACGCAATTCTGATAAATGTTGTTTTCGTACGTCTGTACGTCTGCGGGAGTCGCTGTCGGAATATTCATGGCGATCGCCACCAACGGTTCAAGCCCGGGGATCGAGTTTTGGTTCACAACGAAGAGACCGTTCTGCACGCTGCCGTATTGAAAGAGATTCCAATATTGCTGGTACTGACTGTTGATTCCCTGTTCGTAACTGGTCACCGTTTCGTTCACTGCAGCCGCTTGAGCTGTATTCAACGCGGTGATGATTTGTTCGAGTTGCTGCTGACTGAATTTCGACGTGTTCACCCCAGAGATATCCGGCGTCAGCGCGTCGACAATGTTCCCTTGCGTGTTGGTTAACGAAACCTGTCCGGTCGCCTGTATCGTCCCCAGTCGCATGTCCCCGGTTGCCTGCTGCAGAGAGATGTTGCCCCCGGCTGTCGCAGAAACGGTCCCCCCTGTGAGCATCCCGTTGGATAACCGCGCCGTATCGGTCTGCAGCAGGATGGGGCTCGATGTCGTTCCAATCGAACCACTGGAGGCCGTTAACGTCACCTGATAGCCATGAACCAGCGAATCGGGATGAGCCATGGTGATATTCTTGGCGGCGGTCAGCACCACATTCGCCGTCGATGTCGCACTATAAGCAAACCGGAATGCCGAAATGGTTTGCAAGGCGTATGCCCCTCCATCAGCACCGGTAAAACCGATATACGCGGACGACGCAATCGATCCCAGGTTGACGCCCGAGTATTGATGTTGATAGGTCATGTTGGTGGTGAGATCAGTCAGGTCTTCGGTGATCGTTTGATTCGTCGCGTCATAATGCAACTTGACCCGGATCGGATTGCCTGAGGCCACGTTCACACTACCGGTCGCGTTATAATTCATCGTCATCGGCGCTGTGCTGCTGGCAGGATGAAGGATGAAATTGGTCCCCTGCGTATGGCCTGCATAGATATTGATCTGGTAGGCTGCCGAATTTCCGGCA
This sequence comes from Schlesneria paludicola DSM 18645, assembly GCA_945869955.1. Classification (GTDB taxonomy): domain Bacteria; phylum Planctomycetota; class Planctomycetia; order Planctomycetales; family Planctomycetaceae; genus Schlesneria; species Schlesneria paludicola_B. Next base: position 1,078 of record CAMBQP010000060.1, on the reverse strand, counting down.
ATTCCCTGGTAGCCGAGATACCCACCTGCATTGCCAATCACATTGGTTCCCTGAGTCTGGAAGACCAACGCGACCCCATCGGCAGGGTTTTTTCCATTCGCTTGATAAATAAAGCTGGTATCAAAGCTCTGCGTCAGATCGACCTTGGTCTGATTCCAGATGGCGCTCGTTTGATTACCGATCCCCGCCTGCGTCATCTCAATGCCACTCCCCACTACTTGCGGCAGACTGGATTGAAACTGAAAATTCGTAATCGTCTGAGTTGAAACAGCGCCACCCGTACCCCCGGTAAAACCAAGATAAGCGGTCGCTCCTAAAAGACTATAGAGATTCACGTTATCGTATACGTGCTGATAAGTTGCACCGGTTTGCGTGTCTGTCAAATTCTCGGTCAGTGTCTGGCTGGTCTGATTAAACGTGAGGCTGACATGGATCGGGTGCCCCGAATTAATGGCGACCCCTCCTGTCGAGTTATATGAAAATGAGCTGTTGTCTGTGATGAAATTCGTGCCGATGACATGCCCCGCATAAATGTTCATCTGATAGGCTACCGTGTTGCCGGGTATGCCAACATACCCCAGATAGCCACCGTCGGATCCGATGGCCGTGGTCCCTTGGGTTTGGAAAACCAGCGCAATTCCGTCGGCAGCCATGGCGCCACTCGGCGTATACGTAAAGCTCGTTGTAAAGCTTCCGGTCGAGACTTTCGTCGATGCCCACGCGGCGGATGCCTGGTCATTCAGGTTCTGACTGAGACTCAGTAACGTCGAAGTGCTGATTTGTGCATTACCGACAGTCGTGAATCCGCTGAAGCCCGAAATAATCGGCGAATTATTCACCGTTGACCAATTCGCCCTCCCTTGCTGGAATCCGTCAATCACCAGTCCAGTGGTCGCACTCCCGTTTATCGCGGGACCCGTGGCAGAAATCGTATCGACCAGCAAATTGCCCCCCGACCCCGATGTCAGATAAACACCGTTGGTCCCCAAGGCGGTGATGCCGTTCGTCCCCTCGGTAGACACAATCAGGGGTGTGGTCGAGTTCCCGATCATGGTGCCGACCAGGTTCACGTTTTTGG
>CAMBQP010000059.1 GCA_945869955.1 Schlesneria paludicola DSM 18645 | reverse complement strand
AAAAGCCCGCGAGAGTCGTTCTTGTACTGTAATGATGACCAACAGTTGACCGGACTTCGCTTTGACAACTGGAAACTCGTCTTCATGGAACAACGGGCACAGGGGACCTTGCGAATCTGGGCTGAGCCATTTGTGGCGCTGCGGGTTCCCAAGATCTTCAACCTGCGAATCGATCCCTACGAACGCGCCGATATCACGTCGAACACTTATTACGACTGGTTGATCGACCATGCTTATCTGATGGTGCCCGCCCAGGATTATGTCGGAAAATTCCTGATGACATTTAAGGATTATCCACAGCGCCAAAAGGCAGCCACGTTCAATCTGGATGAGGTACTGCAAAAGCTGAGCGAATCGCCGTCAAAATAACGCGATCGATTCGCGTCTGTTGAAATTGAAGAGGACGGGGGGCCGGATGGAATCATCCGGCCCTTTTTTTATGGAACCATCCGATTTCTGCTGGTTCCGTTTGCCGATCTGGTGTCGGTTTCCAAATCCCCGTGCTGGCAACTGAACGGGTGAGGTGAATTCGGGAAAACGAAGTTTCATTCCGCAATCTGGAATTTAGACTGGCAGAAGCCCCGACGCACGGCAGAATAGAGCAACGCTGCAAGAGTCGTTTCTCGAGATAAGTAAAGGGTTGATGATGCGAGTTTGGCCAGGACACCCTTATCCGCTAGGAGCCGTTTGGGACGGGGCGGGCGTGAACGTGGCACTTTTTTCCGATCGCGCGACGAAAGTCGAGTTGTGCCTGTTTAATTCGGCTGATGACCTTCACGAGAGTCAGCGCATTGAACTTCCCGAACGGACTCATAACGTTTTTCACGCGTATTTTCCGGACTTGAGACCCGGAATGCTGTATGGCTTTCGTGTTCATGGGCCGTATGTGCCGCAGGAAGGATTGCGATTCAATCCTCATAAATTGCTGTTTGACCCCTATGCACGTGCGGTGGGTCGGAATTTGAAATGGGATGAATCCCTGTTCGGATACCGCAAAGGGGATGTCGATGGGGATCTCTCGTTTGATGATCGCGATTCCGCCCCCTTTGCCCCACTGGGGCTGATCATTGATTCGGCGTTTACCTGGGGAAAGGACGAACGTCCTGATATTCCTTGGGAACGAACGGTGATTTACGAGGTTCATGTGAAGGGCTTCACCAAACTGATGCCCGATGTTCCCGAAAAATTGCGGGGGACGTATGCCGGGTTGGCGAGTCCCCCCGCCATTGACTTCCTCAAGCGATTGGGGGTGACCGCAGTCGAGCTACTGCCGATTCATTTTCATATCGACGAAGATTTTCTCACACAGAAACAACGGGTGAATTACTGGGGTTACAACTCACTGGGCTTTTTTGCCCCGGAACCTCGTTATTGCGCCACGCAAGCTCCTGATATGATGGCCCAAGAATTTAAATCGATGGTTCGGACGCTGCATTCGGCGGGAATCGAAGTCATTCTGGACGTGGTCTATAATCATACTGCCGAGGGGAACGAGCATGGTCCCACATTGTCGTGGCGCGGGATTGACAATCCGAGCTATTATCTACTTGCCGACAATCAACGCAGGTCCTACATCGACTTCACCGGTTGCGGGAATTCGCTGTTTATGCGACATCCACGAGTGTTGCAAATGTTAATGGATAGCTTGCGATACTGGGTTACTGAGATGCACGTCGATGGATTTCGATTTGATCTTGCCAGCACACTCGCTCGTCAATTTCACAGTGTGGACCGGATGAGTGGTTTTTTTAACGTGATCCATCAAGACCCGATTCTCTCACAAGTCAAATTGATCGCAGAACCGTGGGACGTGGGTGAGGGGGGATATCAATCGGGAAATTTTCCGGTCATCTGGACCGAATGGAACGGGCGTTATCGCGATTGTATCCGCCGTTTCTGGAAGGGAGACAGCGGGATGGTCGGGGAATTGGCAACTCGACTGGCCGGGAGCGCTGATATGTACGAAGATGATGGCCGAAAGCCTTCGGCCAGCATCAATTTCGTGGCGTGTCATGACGGTTTTACCCTCAATGATCTGGTTTGTTACAATCAGAAGCACAACGAAGCGAATGGTGAAGGAAATCGCGATGGTAACGATCATAATTTGAGTTGGAACTGCGGGGTTGAAGGTCCGACTAATGATCCTGAAATTCTCGCACTGCGAGCGCGCCAGCAGCGGAATTTTCTGGCGACGCTGTTCGTCTCGCAAGGTGTTCCCATGTTGCAAGCGGGTGACGAACGGGGGCATTCTGCGCTCGGGAATAACAACTGTTATTCGCAGGACAACTTTTTGTCCTGGCTCTCATGGGACCTCACGATCGATCAACAACGCGAACTGGATTTTGTGCATCGCTTGATCGAAATTCGTCGGCAGCAGCCAGCTCTGTCGCGCCGTTGTTTTTTTGAGAGCTCGCTTCAGGGTGACGATGTTGACGATATTTACTGGCTCGACAGCTCGGGCCAACGAATGAACGAAGCGGCTTGGGGCAACGTATCACTCCGTTCTTTGGGAATGCTGCTGCTGGGGCATTGCAGCCAAATTGATGAACAGGGAGCCTGTATTATCGGGGACAATCTGCTGGTATTGATGAACGCTGACGAAAAACCGGTCAGCTTCACCATGCCCAAATCGGTGCAGCGATTCCCCGTCCTGGATCGCTTGTTTGACACGTTTGATGGCGATATCCAGGTTGTTTCGTACGACACCTCGGCCCCCTACATCCTCCGACCAAACAGTATGGCCCTGTTCCGCCATCGAATCTGATCCGGAATACGCGGCGGGGAGATTAAGAAGAGTTTTGAGGAGAAGGATTCCGTGGGGAAACTTCGCCAAACCGAATCTCGTTTCTAGCAGTTATCGGTGGTTCCTTGTTCGGTTTGCTGACTCAAACTACAATCCGCTCTGACGTTGGCGTTAAGGGATTTCGCGGGCATCACGTTCGCTCGTAGTCCATTTGGACACCTCGCTGATGGGTGATTCACGTTCCGTTCAGGAGAAGTATTGTGGCGGTGAAGGTCGCGATTAATGGTTTTGGCCGCATTGGTCGGCTTGTGTTCCGAGCAATGGTTGAGCAGGGCTTGGTTGGGAAAGATCTTCAGGTCGTAGCCGTAGGAGATCTCGTTCCTGCTGACAACCTCGCCTACCTGCTCAAGTACGACACCACACAAGGACGGTTTGCGGGCGAAGTCAGCTCAAAAAAATCGAGTCCCGACAAGACGGAAGATGACGTACTGGTCGTCAATGGACACGACATTCATGTCGTCAGCGCCAAGTCCCCTGCGGAACTTCCCTGGAAGCAGTTCGGCGTCGATATCGTCATTGAATCGACCGGATTGTTCACCGAAGCGGACAAAGCCAAGGGGCACATTACCGCCGGAGCCAAAAAGGTCATCATTTCCGCTCCTGCGAAGGGGGAAGACCTGACGGTCGTGATGGGAGTGAACTCTGATAAGTACGATCCCAAATCGCACCATATCATTTCCAATGCTTCCTGCACGACGAACTGTCTTGCCCCGCTTGTGCATGTCTTGCTGAAAGAAGGCTTTGGGATCGACGAAGGTCTGATGACCACAGTGCATGCGTACACCGCAACGCAAAAAACTGTCGATGGCCCGAGCAAAAAAGACTGGAAAGGTGGCCGTGCTGCCGCTCAAAACATTATTCCCAGCTCGACTGGGGCCGCCAAAGCCGTTGCTCTGGTCTGCCCAGAAGTGAAGGGGAAAATCACCGGGATGGCTTTCCGCGTTCCCACCCCTACGGTTTCGGTCGTCGACCTGACGGTCAAGACGGTCAAGGAAACCAGCTACGCCGAAATCGCCGCCGCGATGAAAAAAGCGAGTGAAACCTATCTGAAGGGGATTCTTGAATACACCGAAGACGAAGTAGTCAGCAGTGACTTCCTCCACAGCAAATCCTCGTCAGTATTCGATAAAACCAGCGGTATCGAGCTCAATAGCAAGTTCTTCAAGCTGATCAGCTGGTACGACAATGAATGGGGTTACAGCAATCGCGTTGGTGACTTGGTCAAGTTGGTGATCTCGAAGGGGCTCTAATCGGATCAATGCCGTGGGAATGACTTTCTTTTCTTGGTCCCACGAGTTCGCATTTTTCCGAAGTGCCCAATGAACCCGAAATGACTCGATGAAACAGGACCCGGAAGCGCAATGCTTCCGGGTTTCTTCTTTAAAATGAGGATATGGGTCAATTCCCGATTTAATCCTCTTCGGCAATGATTCCAATCAGGAATCCCGCAGCGGTCGAACGGTGCACCTTCCCCTTTTCTGCTGCGTCCCGTTTTTTTTCGTCAGAAGGATATTCGTGAGTGGCTGTGGGCAATTCTTTCTTGCTGATCGCTTCCCTTTTGCTCTCATTTCAGACATGCTGTCGTGAGTTGCTGATCGCGAAAGCGGCCAGCTAACATTGGGTTCTACGGTTGATGGATTGTTCCTGATTTTTCGAGAGTATCATGCCTCGTGTCGGTATCATTGCCTTAATTCAAGAATCGAACACGTTCCTGCCGGGAGCGACCACGCGGGAACATTTCCAGCGAGAAATGCTGGTGACCGGCAACGAGGTTCGCACGCAGTTTATCAACGCCCATCATGAAGTGCGCGGTTTTTTTGACGGGTTGGCAGAGTCTGGGATCGAAGCGGTCCCCTTATTCGCAGCCCGCGCGCTCCCGTTTGGGACGATCGATCCCGATACGTTCGACACCCTGTTGCAGATGATGCTGCACGAACTTACTTCCGCTGGCCCGCTGGACGGATTGCTGGTCGCTCCGCACGGAGCGACCGTAGCGGCGTCTTATCCGGATGCCGATGGTGCCTGGTTAACACAAGTTCGACAAGTGGTCGGGCCCGCCCTGCCGATCATTGGCACGCTGGACCCGCACGGAAATCTCTCGCCGGAAATGGTCGCCTCAACCGATGCGCTGGTTTCCTATCGGACAAACCCGCACGTCGATCAGGAAAATCGGGGCCTCGAAGCTGCGGCATTAATGGTCAGGACGTTGCGCGGCGAGATTCATCCGGTTCAGGCGGCCTGTTTTCCTCCGATGGCGATCAACATCGAGCGCCAATGTACTTCCGAGTCCCCTTGCCTGGATCTGGTTCGTAGATTTGATGCGGTTCGGAGTCAGCAGCAGGTACTCGCTGCGAGTCTGATGCTGGGCTTCCCTTATGCGGACGTGGCCGAGATGGGGTCTTCCTCGTTGGTTGTGACGAATGGCGATCCGCAGCTGGCTCAACAACTGGCGAACTCGCTAGGTGTCGAGATGTGGAACCTCAGGCAGGGACTGGCAGGAACCTTTTTGTCCGTTGAAGATGCAGTGGCTCAAGCGGCACAATTGCCTGGGCCTTGTTGCCTGCTCGATATGGGAGACAACGTGGGAGGTGGTTCCCCCGGCGATGGGACTTGGCTCGCACACGAATTACTGAGAACCGGGGTTGGCCCCGCTTTTGTTTGTATCGACGATCCCCTTACCGTTACTGCTGCCGAAGTGGTCGGAACCGGTCACCGGGCATCGTTTACAATTGGAGGTCGGACAGACGATTTGCATGGGGCACCGTTGGTTGCGGAATTTACGGTTCGGCAATTGGCGGATGGACGTTATTCCGAGAGTGAAGTCCGTCACGGGGGGTTTACCGAGTTTGATCAGGGGCGAACTGCGATCTTGCAAACGGATTCGGGTTTGACGGTTATGGTCACCTCCAAACGATCACTCCCCTTCAGTCTGAAGCAATTGACCTCGTTTGGCCTGCAGCCAGAACAGTTTCAGGTGATCGTCGCCAAAGGAGTGAATGCACCACTGGCGGCTTATCGTGCGGTTTGTCCTAGTATTTTGCGGGTCAACACCCGCGGCGTCACCATGGCCGATATGACGCAGTTAACTTATCAGCACCGGCGCCGACCGATGTTTCCCTTCGAGCAAGCGACGACATGGTCCCCCTCATTTCTAAGGACGTTCTCTGTTGAGCGATAATCCGTATAGCGATGGTGCCGACGTGGGGGGCATTCCCCTCGCCAGCCAGCTGGGTCAGGCCGTTCGAGCAGGCTTGCCGCTGGAATCAGGCCTGCGTGCGCTCGCCGAGCAAACCAGTTCCTGGCGAACGCGACGTGCCTTGTTGAATTTGAGTGAGCGTCTCGAACAGGGGGCTCCGCTGGCGGAAGCGATGCGCGACTCGTCCGCATACCTGCCGCATTCCCTGAGTGCCCTGGTCGAAGCGGGTATGGAGACTGGGCGTCTGGATACGGTTATGCAGTACAGCGTTGAACAATCGCAACGTGCAAACTCTTTACGGCAACAAATCTGGATGGCGCTCGTCTACCCGCTGTTTCTGTTCTGGTTTTCGATGATGATCTGCGCATTCATCCTGCTGACGATCCTGCCACAGTTTAAGCAGATTTTTGACGATTTCGGGACGGAACTTCCAGGATTAACATCGTTTCTACTCGGAATTTCCAGTCTTGCCACCCAGATTGGCTGGGGGCCAATTCTCTTGGCTTTTCCCATCCTGATCATCACTTGCATCCTTTTTTTCACGGTCAGGCGATCGAAATTCGCCAACCGCTGGGCCGCCTCGATCCCTTTATTGGGGGCCGTATTTCGGTTAGCGACCCTTTCGGAGTTCTGTCAAATTCTCGCGATTTTGCTGGAATCCCATCTGCCGTTTTCCAAGGCTTTGCGATTTGCGGCAGCCGCCAGCGACAACAAATGGTTAAGCCGGAAGTGTCAATTGATTGCCCATGATATGGATGCCGGAGCCACACCGGATGAAGCGGCGATGGTGGCGGGTTTGCCGAACGGATTGCAACAGGTCTTCCGACATGCCAGCTCGGAGCGGACCGTTGTTGATTCACTACGGGGATTATCCGATTTGTATGCGGCGCAGTGCTCGGCCAGTTCTCGACTGGTGACGCGTATTCTCGAACCCTTTGTGGTGGTGGTGGTGATGGGTAATGTCGGCATCACCGCGATTGCGCTCTTTCTGCCGTTGATCAAATTATTAAACGACCTGTCATAGTGAGATTCGGCTGTGGACTCGTTAACGACGCTACTGGTCTCGATTGGCCCATTCGTGATTCTCATCGCGGGGGTGATCCTGCGCGTGATTGCCGCAGTGCAACCGGAAACCGTCTGGAGCGGTTCACGGCGGCGAACGCTCTATTTAATCAGTTACCTGCTGACTGCGATTGCCATCGTCGGAATGATTTTCTTGACAGTGACATCGGGAGCAGTCGGAGTCATGGGATTGTTCATGACCATTTTTCTCGTCTTTCTTCTGGCTGATGCCGAAATCCGGATTGCGGGCGCAAAAAACCGTTCACGTCAGATTGAACTCATCTGGATGCTGGCGATCGCCGTCAGATCAGGCCGCCCCCTCGCGGACGAGATCGAATCGTATGCGCAAGGGACTTGGGGCCGCCGACATCGTCAGTTGATCGAGATGGCCCAGCGATTGCGTGACGGTGTCCCAATCACAGAACTTGCCGTTCCCCAGGGGTTGCTTCCGCGCTCTGCGGGAATGTTGATTGCTGCCGGAATTTCATCCGCGTCATTGCCCGAAACGCTCCGCAGTACGGCAGTGCGAGTGACTCAGGAACTGTTTGAAGAGGACGAGTCTTCCAATGCGAGTGGCGCGTTGATTTACCCGGCGACCATCGTTCCGGTGACGCTGCTGATCGTGGGATTTCTGATGTATTACATCATTCCCAAATTCAAAAAGATCTTTGATGATTTCGGGACCGAGCTGCCTCAGGCGACGGTGTTGTTGATTAGCATTTCTGATGCGATCATCAATTTTTGGTACGTGTTTGGTATTCCGTTGTTCTACATTCCGGTGGGGGTTTTTGTCTTCGTCACGATGGCCGAATATCATGGCTGGCGGGTGATGCTGCAGTCCCTTTTGGGGCGATGGTTTATTCGCTGGTATTCTCCGGATGTGATGCGTTCCTTGGCACAAACCATAGAACAAGGGGTGCGTCTCGACGAAGCTCTCGTGGCGATTGCCCAGTACCCTGGTCCCTTGCGACTGCGCAACCGAATCGCCTGGTCGATTGATCGACTGAGGTCCGGTGACCCCGCCTGGCAGACGCTGCAGACGGCGGGTCTCTTACGGCATTATGAAACCATCGTGCTGGAAACCGCGGAAAAAACCGGGAACCTTCCGTGGGCGCTCGAAACGCTCGCGACAAATCTCGAACGTCGATCGGCATTTCGCGTACAGGTGATTCTCGAAATTCTCAGGCCAGTGCTGTTGATTACTGTGGCTCTGGTTGTTGGATTTATCGCGTTTGCCATGTTTATGCCGCTGATCAAATTGATGAATGACTTTAGCTGAGAGGGACCTCAGCAAATCCCTGACCCAATTCCCTCTGTGTTGTGTTAGTTCGAATCTTCAGAAAGTGGAAAGATCGAGTGCCATGTTGGGACCGACCGGCCTGATTCAGGCGAAAGACGATCGAGAACAATTTCAGAGAGTTACCGGCGTACGCCGACGGTCTCGCTCTGGTTGGCTCGGGGTACAGTCCGCTGAAGAGATGACCAAAAAAGGGTATGCGACCACCGGCAGGTGGCCTGCACGCATTTCCTCGTACCGGTCCAGTAACCACCATTCGTCGCGATCAGGATTTACGATTGTCGAGATGATCGGCACGTGTCTGCTGCTGGGCATTCTGTTTTCGATGACGGTCCCAATGCTCTTACTCGTCGCACACGAACGCCGCTCGACTGAGCAGCGGCAGTTTGCCTTGCAACATGCGGCCAATCTGCTGGAAAATGCCTCGGCCCGTGGTTGGTCGGCATTGCCGGCGGGATCGCTGACACTCCCGGATGCGGATTCGGAGCTTCAGGGAATACTTCCTGGACTGGAGCGGAGTCTGGTTGTGGTGGAACACCACGAGGGTGAAGTTCATTCGCGACAGGTGACCGCGTCAATCCGCTGGCAAAGCCGATCGGGAAATCTTGTCGCCCCACTTCGACTCTCGACCTGGGTCCATCCAACGAAAGAGGTCCCCTGATGCGATTCGTGAATTCACCGATTGGCAGGAATGCAGCGAACGGGCTTTTGGCGTTGAACACCCGAGGCAACCAAAAATCCCTTTCATGGATGGCACTTCAATCGAATGCGGGAGCCCGTTACCAAAATGGCGGGCGAGTTCCCCGCCGACAGGGATTTACCCTGATCGAATTGGTCGTCGTTATCGTGATGCTAACGGTCATGCTGAGTCTGACAGGAACAACATTTTTCTTGTTGCTCCGAGCGGAAAAAGGGGTTTCACAATCTTTTGTCACCGAAAGAACGATTTCGAAACTGGCGATCCAGTTCCGTGAGGACGTGCATCAGGCGGCCATCAGCGAATGGTCTGGCGACGAGGCTGCGATGACGCAGACGTTGACATTAAAGAACGACCGGGGGAACACGATTCTCTACAAGGTCACCCCCAACGGGCTGTCTCGCAATCATTTTGAACACGACGTGATCTTGGGCCGCGAAGATTTTTTGCTGCCGGAATGTGAAATCCTGTTCGAGCCGAACAAAGGGGGATTGGGGTCGTTGCGATCCCTCGTGATTCAGCGGCCGGGGGCGATCGTGATTAAAAATCAACAGATTCCACCTCCACTTCGGTCATTGAGAATTGAAGCTCATTTAAATCGCCCGGGCTCGCTGCGAGAACAAACTGTTCCGCCCAAGGGGGCGGTTTCCACGACCAAACCGGCCGATACCGTGGAGGATTTGAAATGAAAAAACGAGCTCAGGCAAGGATTCAACGGGTTGTAACGCGGTCAGGGGCGGTCATGATCTTCGCCCTGATCGCCCTGCTGGTCACGTCAATCATGATCGGGTCGTTACTCAAAATTGCCGCGATGTCGCATCGTCAGCTAAAACGAGATGAATATCGGTTGCAGGCCAGTTTTCTCGCCGATGCAGCGTCTGAACGAGCCCTTGTTCGATTGCAAACCGATCCGAGATTCCTCGGTGATAAATGGCTGGTTCCTGCCGAGCAACTGGCACCGGGAAGAACCGCAACCGTTCGAACTTCTGTCACTCCCGATCCCCTGAACCCAAACCGACAGATCATCGAGGTGATGGCGGAGTATCCCGTCAGACATCCCGACTTTGTGCGGATTACGCGCCAACTTCATTCCCACTGAACATTCACGATGCCGTTGAAATTAAACCTGTTAAACATGAGGAATTAGTGAACCATGCCCTACTTGAATTCAAATCCTTCTCGACGCCAAACCAAACATCGTCGCGGTTTTACCTTGATTGAACTGCTGGTGGTGATCGCGATCATTGCCGTTTTAATTGCCTTGTTGCTTCCGGCGGTGCAGCAGGCACGTGAGGCGGCTCGAAGGACCCAATGCAAAAACAACGTGATGCAGATTGGACTGGCATTACACAATTACATGATGGCTTTCGAAGTCTTACCCCCCGGAACCCAGAACCTCACGGGGCCAATCCAGTCGAAAGAGGGGAGTGGGTATCACATGAGCTGGATCACTCAAATTCTCCCTTATCTCGAACAACAGAATGTCTACAGTCACATCGATTTTAATCGCTCGGTTTATGATCCGGCGAATGCCCCCGCCCGTCAGCAGCGAATCGCGACGTTCATTTGTCCATCGGATCCTGGCAACGGGACCAATCCCGTCGCCGCGGTGACCAGCTATAGCGGCGTCCACAATGATTTTGAAACGCCGATTGATGTCAATCAGAATGGCGTGTTGTTTCTTAACAGTTCTGTCCGATACGAGCAGATTCGGGATGGCAGCTCGAATACGATTTTCGTGATGGAATGTCGATTAGCTTCGGGAAGCGATCTCGGCTGGATGTCGGGTACCCGCGCCTCGTTGCGGAATGCCGTGATTGCTGTCCCCAATTCGGTGGCCCCGATTTCTGACGCGGAAGATCAAGATCCGGCGGAAGGACAAGATCCGACAGGCGCGATGACGAGCGATGTCGCTCCGGTCTCATTCACCTATCGTCTGCGTCCAAGCACCGCCCAGGATCTCAACGGAGGAAACTTGCGGCAGGAACTGGCCGATATGGAATCAGGAAGAGAGATTGTCGGGGGACCGAGTAGCTTTCATACCGGGGGAGCCCACTTCCTGATGGGGGATGGTTCGGTTCGGTTCATCAGCCAGAATGTCGATCCCCTCACGTTTCGAAATTTAGCCAATCGTGCTGATGGGGAAATGTTGAAAGACTTCTAAATCCGGGCGAATCACGAGCCATCTTCAATTCGCAGGTCGCAGCCGGACGGGAGTCTCTGGAATCTGTTCGATCAATTCATTCGGTTTCCCGGACTGCTTTTTAAGCGTGAACCCATCGTAAGGGGTTCCCGTAGCGGTCCGGGCCTGATAACGAAGTTGATCCCCGTCAATCGTAATGATTTGAAACAGTTGAGTCTCTTCGGCCACACGCTGAAATTCGGGCCGGGTTGGTTTTCCAATGTCATACATTTTGGGACCGCTCACCGAGACCACATAGATGGTGCCGATTTCCCCTTGTGCGGCAACCCCGGTGGTGCTGTTGAGAAGGTGCGAGCGTGCGTAAGTATGGTCATGCCCCTGCAGCACCAGATCGACGTGGAATCGGTCAAACAGGGGCTGCCAAGCCCCTCGCAGTTCCTTGTTGTCCCGACTTTTCGCGCTCGAATAAATCGGATGATGAAACGTGATAATGGTCCAGCGAATCGATTCTGGCCGCGCAGCGAGTACCGCTTCCAGCCAGGGAACCTGCTCGAGAATTTTCTCGTTGGAATTGAGTGAGATGATCCGAGTTCCCTGGAAATCGACGTAATAGGTCGTTTCCTGCAAGTCAACGGGACCATTTGGCGGCAGGGCAAATTGCGGCTTCCAATGCGTGGAAAGGGTCGGAGTCAACGTCAAGCCGACTTTGGAGTATTCGTGATTTCCTGGGGTAACGATGCTGGGGGTCATTGCATTCAGCCATCCCCCCGCCTGATGCCATTCTCCCCATTCCGCATCGCTGTTCGTGTGGTTGATCAAATCCCCCGCATGAAGCAAAAACCGAGCTTTGGGGGCGTCGGTAAACGCCTCGCGCACCACCCGAGACCAGTGTGATTTGATATCGTTCTGAGCATCTCCAAAATAGACAAACGTAAACGGCTCAGGTTGGTCACTGGCGGTGGTAAAGTGGAACCATTCACTCCAGTTCTGTCCATCACCGACGCGATAGGCGTATTTGGTTCGCGGGGTCAGCGCGGTGAACTCGACCGAATGATAATGCGCGTGCGACAGGTCTGAATCGAGTCGCGTCGTACGGGCTTTTAATTGCCGTGACACTTTTGTGAAACTGGTATTATCCGCCGCGACCGCAATCTCGGCCAATCCGACGGCAATCGTGGTGTCCGTTCGCCAGGTGACTGCCTGAGAACGAGTGGGATCACCGGCCCATGTCAGAATCAGGCGATCCGGCAGGGGTGATGGTGCATAGGCCTTGGCATCCTGGACTTTGATGGGGTGGGGCGTCCCGGAAGGATCCGTGCTGTCCACCGCATGGATTGCCGCACCACAGCCCACAGACAGCATCATGAACAACATGAATAAGCAGCAAACAAACCCGTTGGTGACCCGTTTCATCGGGATGAAACTCCTTGTTCGAATACGATCGATCCCGACGCAGAATACCAGAATCGACTCGCCAGAGAAGCGGCACAACCGGTGATGCCGCCAAGTGGCTCCCATATCGCCAACTTCCCCTCCGCAAATCCGAGCGACACTGTGCCAACCCAAGTCAGAAAAGAGCGGATTGAGAAATCGAGGATCCTTTGAATTCACTCGACAAATTCTGCATTGAGACAAGGGGAATCTCACGCGGGAGCTCGGGATGGTCTCGGGTGCAATTTCTGGAATCCGGATTCCGTTTTATGCAGAAACTCTGCTTTGCTTCGAGCAATTGAAGCGCGTGTCACTTCCCATGGCGACTGGAAAATGCGATATCTTTCCTTGACGCTGAGTTCGAGTTCATTCGAAAGGAATTCATTCCCAGCCAGACGAGCAAGGCAGGGGCGATTTTTCCGCTGAAGCGCAGCGCAGAAAGGTCTGTGCGAAATCACGGAAACTTCTGAATTGTTGGGGAAAAACAAGTCCGTCGGCGGGTTGCGAACGGTGTCCCATGTATCTCATGGAAATCGCACTCGATGGAAATCGCACCGGTGTGTCGTGAAACATTTGGGTAGTAGTGAGTCGGCCCTGATGGGCATGGATGGCTTTCATGACGGATCCGCATCAACCACGAGAAGTTGACTTGAAACGTGTCGCCGCAGAACTGCATCTGCGATCAGATCAGGTGTTGCATACCGTGCAATTGCTGGACGAGGGAAACACCGTCCCGTTTATTACGCGTTATCGCAAAGAGCGAACGGGCAATTTACATGAAGAGCAAATTCGGGCCATTCAAGAGCGGGTGCTGTCGTTGCGGCAGATGGCCGAACGGGCCGCGGACATTTTGCGACTGATCGATGCACAGGGAAAGTTGATACCGGAATTGAAGCTGGCGATTGAACAAGCCGACTCGCTCAAACGACTCGATGACCTCTATCTTCCCTTTCGCCCTAAGCGACGTTCTCGCGCTACGATGGCGAAGGAACGGGGGTTGGAACCGTTGGCCGAGGCGGTCTGGAATCAGTCGCTTTCCAGTTCGGAACTGGGTGCCGCCGCTGCGAAATACATCTCGCCCGAACAAGAACTGGTCGATTCGACCAAGGTGCTCGAAGGGGTGGCCGATATCGTTGCGGAACGAATCGGGGATGACGCCAACCTGCGAGAACTCTGTCGCAAAGTCGCCAAGGAAACGGGCCGGCTTGCTTCGTTCGCGACGAAGGGTGCTGATCAGGCCCATCCCGAATTTAGAGATTACTTTGAATTTACCGAGCCGGTTTCCAAGATTCCTCCACATCGGATCCTGGCCCTTAATCGGGGAGAAGAGCTCAAGGCCATTCGCGTCAGTTTTCATTGGGACGATGAGCGAGCCACTCGAGTCACTTCAGACCATCTGGAAATTTCGCGACATCGCTGCGGAGAGTTCATCATGACCTGCGCAACCG
Organism: Schlesneria paludicola DSM 18645; assembly: GCA_945869955.1. Taxonomy (GTDB): domain Bacteria; phylum Planctomycetota; class Planctomycetia; order Planctomycetales; family Planctomycetaceae; genus Schlesneria; species Schlesneria paludicola_B. The sequence goes on along the minus strand of CAMBQP010000059.1, from coordinate 15,244 downwards.
ACGCGCTCGGACGGTTTATTCAACCGGCACTCGATCGAGAATTTCGCCGCGATCTAACCGAAAAAGCAGAACGGCATGCGATTTCGGTTTTTGCACAAAATCTGCGGAACCTGCTCTTGCAACCACCACTTCATAGCCAGCGGGTGCTTGCCATTGATCCAGGATTTCGTACAGGGTGCAAGCTCGCCGTACTCGACGAAGTCGGTGGCGTCGTCGTAATTGATGTCATGTATCTTTTGTCAGATGAAAAGAAGCAAGAGGCCAAAACGAAACTGGCGACGTTGATTCGCGAGTACCGATGCCAGGTGATCGTCATTGGAAATGGAACCGCTTGTCGTGAGACCGAAGAACTGGTTGCGGACCTGATCGCTACCGAATGTCATGAAATTCAATATATCGTGGTCAATGAGGCAGGGGCGAGCATTTATTCGACCAGTGCGGTGGCACAGCAAGAGTTTCCGCAACTCGACGCGATTGCACGCGGGACCATTTCGATTGGTCGCCGCTTGCAAGACCCTCTGAGCGAACTCGTCAAGATCGAGCCTCAGCATATCGGTGTGGGGATGTATCAGCACGATCTGAATATCAAACAGCTCAAAGAAGCGCTGGATCAGGTGGTCGAATCCTGTGTCAATTTTGTGGGCGTTGATCTCAATCGAGCCAGTTCATCGCTACTGTCGCATGTCTCGGGCTTTAACCAACTGTTGGCCAGACGGATCGTTGAGTACCGTGATAAACAGGGCTCCTTCACCAATCGTCTGCAATTGATGAATGTCCCCGGAATTGGCCCGGCGACCTTTACGCAGGCGGCGGGTTTCTTGAAGTTGGATGGCGATGAACCGTTCGATAACACATGGATTCATCCGGAAAGTTATGAGATTGCCAGAAAACTGCTGGCACAATGTGCCATCTCACCCGAAGAGGTTCGCCCCTCGGCCGATCGCTCGATTTTGAAAGAGCGTTTAAGTGGTGTTATCGCAGCACGGCTGGCTGATGAACTCGGGTGCGGCATTCCCACGCTGGAAGACATTCTGGAAGACTTGCAACGACCGGGACGTGATCCTCGATCCGATCTGCCAGCTCCCGTTTTTCGGCAGGGAATTTTGTCGCTCGGTGACATTGAAGTTGGCATGGAACTACAGGGGACCGTTTTAAACGTCGTCGATTTTGGTGCGTTTGTCGATGTCGGGCTGAAAGACTCGGCACTCGTTCACATCAGCCAGATGTCGACCCATTTTGTCCGTTCACCACACGATGTGCTTTCGCTTGGCGACGTCATCAAAGTTTGGGTTCTTAGCGTCGATCGTGATCGAAAACGGATTGGACTCACGATGATCCCACCGGGAGCGTCGGTCGCTCCCCCGGCAGTTTCAGCCGCTTTACCACGCAGTCCAGCTGAAACACGCAAATCAGAGCATCGCCCATCGTCATCGCCACCCAAAGCGAAATCGGTTGAATCCAAACCGAACCGAACCGGGACAATGAAGGGCTTTGATGAGCTCAAGCAACAATGGCAGAAAAAAAAGGATTGAACGATGTTCAGCGGAGACGCGAAAAAGGACTAAAGCATCGCCAATCGAGGCAGAATCCTTATGGTAAACCATTGAGCTTTCTGAGTACCCATTCCCCCATCAGCAGCGAAAGCAGTACCATCAACCAGGGCCAGCGATCCCATAAGGCGACTTCCTGGTTTTCTACCGTTGTCGCTTCGAACTGACGAAACATACCCGGAAGATTTCGAACTTCATCCGGGAGAAATAATCGCCCTCCACTCGCTTCCGCAATTTTTTCGAGCAGCTCTCGATTAACGCTCAGATCACTCATCTCCAGACTTGTCCGGTCTTGAACCAGTAAAGAAGTCACGATCGGTTTCTCGCCGAGATCCGCCTGGTTGGCCTGTAATCGAATCTGGTATTCGCCTGCGGCCAGTGCGGCAATTCGCCCCTCGTGTTGCAACACTTGTCCCTCGACCGGCAACAGATTCACGGTTGTCACCAGGCGATCCATTTGGCCTTCGCGGAGAAAGACTTCGGCGCGGGGTTCGATCTGCGGATATTTTGCCAGAAACGGTGGTGTCCATCGCGCACGGACGGAAATCGGCTGGCCCGCCTCAACATTTTCCTGATCGATTCCGAACCGAACGAAATCGTTTCCTGCCGACAGTTTATGAGCGGCAGCCCAGCGTGCCAACTGTGCCCAGAATCGGTGGTGATATTGGTCACCTACTCGATATCGCCAGCGCCAGGTTCCATCGATCCCCAGCCAGACAACCTGTCCGGAACCAAGGTACTGATGCACGATGACGCCCCATTTGCGATCTGCCGCCAGACCCTGAACCTGTCCAGCGGGGAGGGTTGTCGTTGCCCAGACCGTGGCACCCGGTTTTGCATCCCCTAACATTGCCCACATTTGTCCGGGGAGTCCTTTCCAAATCCCGATATTCTCGGGAAGCTCTGTGGAAAATTGGAGCATGGGCTGTGTTTGCCCCTCGACAGTCAACTGCAGTGGCAACCCCCGCGCACGGGGGGACGCTGCCTGAGTCTGGTCGGCGAGTTGAAACGGAATCAGTTTATTGACGGGAAGCAGTTGATTCAGTGCCGCCGAGTGATGTCCGAGCGGGAAATCTTGGTGACCAGCAGACAGGACGAGTGTCCCCCCTTCGGATACATATTTCAAAAGCTGCTGCCAGTGGTCCTCGGTGATGTGCTCGGGTGAAACGTCCCCGATCACAATCAGGTCTTGGTCAAAGCCAGCGGTTTTAAAAAGTTCCGGATTGACAGGTAGAAGTGGTAATTGCCGAGGAAAGAAAGGTTGAGGCAGCACCTGCAGGTGAGGCTGTTCAAACAGAACGTGGTCGAAATCGATGCGTGTATCACGACTGAAAGCAGCATCCAGATAGCGGAACTCCCAGCGGGCTTCACCCTCAACCAGCAGTACTTTGGCGCGGTCGTCGACCACCTGAAACGAAAATGCCCGCAGATTGTTGTCCCCGCGTGATTCTCCCTCCTGGAAAGGGATTCGGACCTGGTAACTCTGCCGTCCGAGGACCTCGGTCGCCAGGGTGAATTCAATAACCATGTGACTTCCGCTGCATAACACCGACTTTCGAATCGGCGTTGCATCCGGATTTTCGTCCGAAATCAGCTCGACATCAATCGTTTTCCCTTCAAACCCCGCCGTTCCGACAGTCACTTTGAGTTGGGGATGATCTCCCTTGTAAACCGAATGAGGATGCTCAACCAGCAGAATCGAGAGATCCCGAGGGCGATAACTCGATCCGATCAAAACAGGATAGACCGGCGAATTCGTCATTTTCAGCGAGGCGGCAATTTGTGAGAGATTCTGGTTTGCCTGATCCCGTCCATCCGTCAGCAGGATTGTGCCGACAACGTTCCCCTCAGAATTGCTGGCCGGTTGCAGTCCCATCGCCAGATCCGTCATGCCTGTCGACAGGCTGACCGGCGGGGACTTAATCGTATTGGCAAGTGATTCACGATCGATCGCGGTCCATTTTCCGGCAAAAACGAAAAGGTCCACCCGATGAGATTGACTCAAACGATCCAGCAAAGGATCTTTCGTCGCAACGAGCAGTCGACGAGCAATTTCGCTGCGGCGCAGTTGATCGATTTCACCGAACAGCGATTGCAAGAGCTCTTTGCGTGACTGGGCGAGTCCCCCTTGTTGTGATTCATCGGCTTTGGATTCATCGGCGTCGACCCACTCTGGTTCTTGTTGCGTCTCGAATGCTTTTTGCCATTGATTCAACCGTTCTTCCGTTGCCGCAGTTCCAATAAACTCCAAACCACGTACGACACGCAGTTTTTCTGCCAGACTGGCCTGTTCGTCAGTCGTCGCCATACTGTCCGACAAGTCGATTCCAACAAGAATTCGCCCGGTCTGCTTTTGTTCCAGCGTCGATTGGAGGGTTGGCTGCATGAGCATCAAGAGAATGACGGCCAGTGCCGCGATACGCAGCAGCAGTAGCTTGTACCCCAGAGACTTCGAAATCAATTGCCGCTCATAACCGGAGAGAAGAACCACCAGCAAGAGAGCCAAAACAACGGCAACCAGATGAAATACGAGTATGGCGCTCGAATGCGTTCCCTGAAAGACAAGTTGTCGTAGATGCGGCGGCATGAGTTGGCGTCTTCAAGCGGATTGCAACTGGCGAATCAGAGTTCTAATATACTGGGTCTTATACCATGAACCGCATCCACAGTCCCCTTTTCAGCCTCATCAACCAAACAAAAGCAAAGCCCTGCAGCGACAGACGACAATTTGGGCGGGTTACAAACAGTCAAGTTCAACGGGCACCATGGGATTCTGTTTCGGTGAAAATGAAAACGGCGGATGGAATTGTCCTTGAAAGAGAGGGGTCGATGCTTCAAGTCAAATCATGTGGCGTCATCATTTTCCGTCGAACACCAGAACTCTCGTTCCTCTTGATGAAACATTCTCACCGGTACGATCTCCCTAAAGGTCACATGGAACCGGGGGAAACGGAACTGGAAACCGCGCTACGCGAAATGTGGGAGGAAACTGGAATTCCGCGGGACGCCGTGAAAATGGATTCCGATTTTCGCTACGAAGAACGATACTTCCCGGTCGAACCCCGTTTCGGTACTGAGCGAGTTGAAAAGACTCTCGTCATGTTCCTGGGCTGGATCTCGCAAAATTTTCCGATCGCGGTGACCGAACACGCCGGTTACGAATGGAAACGCTGGCACCCACCGCATGATATCCAGCGATTCACCATCAACCCATTGCTCTCGGCATTACTCGTCCACTTTGAAACCCATACGCTTCCCAACGACTGATGTCTGCTCTTCCCCATGGCAGCATTTCGTGACCGCGTGGAGTGGTGGTATCACCCAAAACTGCTCCATTTTCGACTTTCAACCTCTTGCGATCTTCCTCTTCTCAGAGACCGTTCCCATGACGCGATTTCGTTTGTTGTTGCTTGGCATCTGCTCGTTATTCCTCTTTCCCATGACGACGCAGGCTTGGAATGATGCCGGACACATGACGATCGCCAGAATTGCCTGGGATTTTCTGTCAACGGACGAGCGTGCCTCGATCAATTCGATTCTGAGACAACATCCACACCTCGAATCGTTACTGCGGCAGGGACAACCCGAGGGGGTTCCAGCGGAGGAATGGGTTTTTCTACGCTCGGCCGTCTGGGCCGATTACGTTCGCCCCCCGAAATCCTTTCCCCGAGAAGAGATTGCGAACCATCCACTGCACAAATATCACCGTGGCAACTGGCACTATATCAATTTTGCCTATGAGCCCCGGACCGCCAAGTCCGGGATGCCAGAGAAACCGCTGCCAGAAGAGACAAATCTTCTTAAGCAGCTCGATTTGACGATGAGAATTCTTAATCGGGAAACGAAGGAAGACCCGGGGCGAATTTCCGGACTGACTGATGAACAAAATCGGGCGGTGCGGATGACCTGGTTGTTTCATCTGTTGGGTGACCTGCATCAACCGCTCCATACCATCGCCTTGATTGAGCCGCAATCCTTCCCTGATCCACCGCACTCGGATCAGGGAGGGAATAAGCTCGCCATCCGAGCCAGCGAAACGGCGATGCCCAAAAATTTGCATTGGTTATGGGACGAAATGTTCTCCACGGAATCTCAGTTTCAACAGATCTGTCATAATGCAGAACGCCTGACGCATGACCCGGCACTTCGGCCTGACCAGTTGCCGGAACTGGGCCAAAACCTGACTTTTGAAGCGTGGGCCGCCGAAAGTTATGAGGGAGCAATCACACATGCATACCAGAACGGTCAGCTGAAACGAGTACTCTGGGACGATCTCAATCAGGGGAGAATTCGTGACACAGACGTTCCGACACTCGAAGCCAGTGCCTGGAAAACCTCACGAGAGTATGCCCAGCGCAGGGTGCTGGTTGCCGGTCATCGCCTGGCGGAAAAACTCCGAGAAATTGCCAAGAAATAACTCGAAATCAGTGTGTCAAGCTTGGCTCAGTCACCACCGATGTTGGCGTGAATTGCAGTGACGTCATTGTACTTGCATCTTCCATGCTGATCATCCCCTCTGCCACCTTTTGAAGCGCGTCCTTTTGTAAGGTGCAGGTGCCGTGATCTTGAATGAGTTGACGCAATTCCTCTTCGGATCTGCCCGCTTCGATCGCATGCACGATTCCATCATCCGAGGTGATGAGCTCAAACAGGCCAATGCGATCAAAGTATCCCGTCCCATGGCAATGCGTGCATCCCACGGGATGGCGAATCGATGCGGGGACAGGAAGTTTAAGTTCCCGAAAAATGGCCGCGTCCTGCTCGTTGGGAGCCTCGGCTCGACTGCATTCCGGGCATAGTCGACGAACCAAACGTTGCGAGATGATTCCGGCAAGATTTCCTGCGAGCGACCGGTTATCGATATGCAAATCACGCAGCGCGGTCACGGTCGAGGCGACATCGCGTGTATGCAGACTCGTAAAGACATACTTGCCAGAACTGGCGGCACGCATCGCCGTTTCCGCCGCTTCCGCGTCCCGGATTTCCCCGACGAGTACCACATCCGGGTCCAGACGCAACAGGATTCGTAATCCGCTGGTCATGGTGATTCCATGCTTCAGATCAACCGGCAGTTGTCGGAACGTGGGAATGTCGAATTCAACGGGGTCTTCAATCGTAACAATGTTTCGCGTCCCATCGTCCATGGCAGATAACAGCGAATATAATGTCGTCGTCTTGCCAGAACCGGTCGGCCCGGTAACGAGCACCACCCCCTCGCCATGACGCAGCATCTTTTCGATTCGGTGATAGGCCTCCGTTGTCAGGCCAAGTTGCTGCATCGGTCGCATGAGCCGCAAACGACTTAAAATCCGCAAGGAAACCGCCTCGCCATCAATTACGGGAACCGTCGTGATGCGGACTTCCAGGTCATGTAAGGCTTCGGGCAAGGTCAATCGACCCTCTTTCGGATGGAAGGGGTCTGAAATATCCAGGTTCGCGGTGATCTTCAGCTGTGTGATCAGGGTTCGCCCAACTTCCTTACTCAATCGACAATAGTTTGAGATCTTGCCGTCAATTCGAAATCGGACATTGTACTCTTCTCCCATGGGGTCGATGTGAACATCGCTGGCCCGCGCTCCCTGCGCGCGTAATACCAAGGTGATCGTCGGATTGTCCCGGAACTCGGCCTGCAGTCGCGTCCCCTCTTCATCCGAAAGCGTCGGAACAAGAATATTGACCATATTGCTGATTCCCAAAACGTAGATGAGATCACAAAAGGAGCCCCGGTGAAACTCAAGCCGATACCTGATTGTCACCGGTTTCGTCGATACTGTTCCAAGGTGGAATCCCCGCGCAATGTCTTATTCGACGCAATATCTCGCCGGAATCTGATCCAATCCGGTGCTGATTACGAGGCCTCTTCGTTGACGAGAAACTGATGCCCTTTAGGATGCACGGTCAACACGGGGCACAGCGAAATCCTCACCAGCTTCTCGGCAACGGAACCGATCAACAAACGTGAAAGACCGGTATGTCCATGTGTTCCGACAACCAGCAAATCGATTTCCTGTTCTTTGGCATAACTCAGGATTTCATCGACCGCTAAACCCATGACGGTGCTGTGGACGACGACATGTTGCTGAGACCAGGCAGAATCAACCTCTTTTGCCAAACGCTGATTTGCGGCTCCGATCTGAAGCTCGGTTTCACTTTGCGGTAACGCATATGGAAAGGCGGCATCAGGATAAGGAATCAACGGAGGAATGACATGGAGCAAATGAAGTTCTGCACCAAATTTTTCCGCCAAAGCCATGGCATAAAGTTGCGCCTCTTTCGCGGGCTCGCTGAAATCCGTGGGAAAAAGAATACGCTTGATAGAAATGATCATGAAATTAAGCCTTGGCCAGAGGGGAAACGAAGAAACAGACCAAAATGATAACCCATTCGACTCAGAATCAGGTACTCAACGTGGCATCGACCGCACCAATTGCAGTCGTGGAGGAAATGAATGACGAGACTGGCTGACGTAAAATTAAGACCGGGCAATGAGCTTGCCTCAGAATCCCTTCTGCGACACTGCCATGCAACTGCAGGTGAAAGCGGCTTTGCTGATGCGATGCAATGACAATCAAATCCGCTTTTTCTTCATGGGCGATATTCAGAATGGCTGCCACCGAATACCCATACGTGATGCGAAACGAAACCGGAAGATCCCCGGCAACAGCCTTCATCTTCACGATTTTTTCGCGACAACAACGAATCATCGGAGACGATTCATCGATCGAATCATCGGTGGCCGCGTCAGCGGGACGACATTCCGCGGGAAGGATATGGGCAATCACCAGCGATGCAAATTGATCTCGAGCAATGCTGCAAGCCAACGAAAACGCCTGTTCTGACTCTTCGGTAAAATCAGTCGGGTGTAAAATCACATCAAACGAGCTCACGGCCATCTCCTTGGACAAACCCACCGCGAAACGGACCCGTTCTCGCGATGATTTCAGCCCCCTCACATTAAGGGGGACCTCGAATCACCTCCGCGAAACATTCGATGGACAGGGGGACTTGCAGAAATCCTTTTCCGCTTCTGCATGTCCCCTCACCCACCGGCGTCGATTAGGCAAGGTCGACCCAAATCAAACCCTTTGTTGTCCGGCTTGTTGATTCATCTCCACCATGCAGCATAGCGCGTGCCATACGTGTGCATTTCGGTTTTTTTCAGTATCCACACAGGCGGCGAGCGGCACAGCGTCTGCCACGGTGGTCGGTTTTATGCCATCTGGTTAAATTTCGCTCCGTCTGTGCTCCGTCGAAAAATCCCTATCGAAAAACAGACAAGAGGCCGAGTCCTTCTGTGTCGAGTCCTTCTGTGTTGTCCCGGAAATCGGAAACCGCGGATCAAATCGGCCGGGAAATCAATTGGCCTCATCCAGTCCGAGCTTTTTACGCCCCTCGTTGCTCAAACGATTGGAACTCCAGCCAGGACTCCAAGTCTGTTCCACCACAACTTGCTTCACTCCAGGGATTTTTAATAGCCGTTCGCGCACCGGAAGTGACAGCGTCGGATGTACCGAAATTGATCCGTCGATGAAGTAACCGAGTAACGGGCGACCTCGATGTGGCATGGCCATGATGACCGTCACGACAGGACCACGAACTCGTAAATCATAGACCAAACCCAGATCCACCACGTCAATATCCGCGGTGTAAAGTTGAGCATCCTTACAGTCACGCAAGGCGTTCCACAGGATTTGTTTCGAGGGAGTGCAGTCGCCCGCTTCACCCCGTCGGGCGAGACGATTCGTCGAATTCTCTCTCACTCGTGGCGGCGTCACAACAGAAACGGCTTCAGATTTTATTCCCTTTCCACCCGACAAGACCAGAGGATGAACCAGGCGATTCCGCAAGGTTTCGATCTGGGCAGCTCCCTCGGTGGGAGTAAACGGAATCGACAGATAAGCATTTTTTTGCGTCAGCGCCGCTCCGGCTGGCACCGTCGTGACCGGCAGCGGATACCGGCTCCAGACGCTGCCGTGCCACCGGTAAAACAGTTGTGGTGCTCCCGAGTGCTTCAGTTCCGGCAGCCCCTCGGCCTGATGCTCTAAAAAGAGGGCCATGAACGAGTCCTGACTCTCTTTGTGAAAGAAACCAACACCCCACAGATCCTGTTGCGCTGCAGGAGGCACGTCGCCGATTTGTAATTTGCCATCGCGCCCCATCCAAAGCGGATCCGTAAACGATTGACCGGAAAAGACCCATTCATCATCACGCAGGGCCGCCGCTTCAAAGTTTTGGATCGCCTTCATGGACCCCAATTTATGGAACCACGGCAGACCGCAATAGAAACGATACTCGACCGAAATCTGTAATCGTGCGGGTGTGTCAATCGGATGGATTGGAGATCGCGGAAAGCCCCACCTGCGAATGATCGTACAGAGCGGGCCTCGAATCACCTCGTAATCAGGGCAGTTCTCCCACAAAGAAATCCGTAACTTCTGAAAATTCCCCTGATCGACGTAGTCGTGAGCCCAATCGATCCCGGGTGGCTCGCCATGTCCCTGCCCCCCGGAAAAGAGCTCAAGCCCGTGTTCTCGACGTAATGTCAGGCGTTCCAGTTGTCCTGTCTGCCGCGAGAGTGTCGCTTTGAAGTACGAGTTGGCAATGTCCAGCCCGAAACCTTCACCCTGGGTCGTCAGATCCGAAGGGTATTCCGGCAACTCGGCATCGGAGTTTCCATAGAACACCAGATAATCCTGTTGCTGATGCGGCTGACATTCGGCCATCCAGAGAATTTTGCAGAACCGCTCGGCTCCCCGTCGCACCTCCTGGTAGACCTGCGAGGGGACTTCGATCAGACCTCCTTCACTGATTCGCGCCACGCGGACTTCCCGAGCCAGCGATGTCACCTGTTCCGCCGGAAAACTCAGCAATACCTCGACCGGTTCAAAGGATCGCGATTCTCCCGCCGTTTCCGCGACCGAAATCTGTTTCACGTATTTCCAGCCCTGGCCCCATTGTTGCCAGGCGGGATCAAGCGAACTGACCAATTGAAATTGCGCACTGGCGAGCAGCGACTTCCCCGGACTGGCGGATTCCACTTGCGTCTGAATCGCGGTGTCCCGGAGCGAATGCGTGAGGGAACGAACCAAATCGTAATCCCCGTTTTTCCAGGCCGCTTCAAGCAGTTTCATTTTGATCTCGAAGGAATCGGTGCGAACCGCAGCGGGTGGCGCTCCCCGCAATTCGTTCGAAGTCCCCGTCAAACAGAAGCTGACTGCGAGAAAACAAAGGACCGATCTGATTGAACCAAACTGCATGTGTCCCCCTGTTCATCCCCTTGTTCAGGGTGAGTGAATCGTGGTTGCCAGTTGCTGAAAATACCCGAACGTTGTTGAATCGCACGAGTGGACCTGTTCGGGATAGCGGATTGGGGCCTTCCTTGCAACCATGCAGAAAAGGGGATGTGTTGGATTGGTCACGACGGACCCTCACTGGTAGACTGAGTGGGCGAATAGCGATACGGAAGCGAATCGATCCGATAACGAGGGTGAGTAAAACCCGCTCGCCACCTTTTTCGATCAATTTGTTCCGTCCGCCTCAGGTCCGGCGAAGAAGTTTCACGTGATACGGAGTTTTCTCGGCATGCTCAATTCTCAATCCACGACGACGCGTCGAACGTTTCTCGGAACCACCGCTTCACTGGCCATCGCAGCCACCGGGGGTGCCCCCCTGTTCCTTCCCAAGCAAAGTCTGGGTCAGGTTGGTCCCAATGATCAGATTCGGGTCGGAGCAATTGGTGTCGGTGGACGAGCTTCACTGTTACTCCAGCAGCTTCCCGAGTCGGCCAAAATCGTCGCCTTGTGTGATTGCAATCTTCCCCGTGCAGAAGCATTCAAAGCCAAGGCCAAAGAGTCCTGGCCGGTCTATCAGGACTATCGCCAGCTTCTCGACCGCAAGGATATTGATGCGGTCATCGTCGCCACCGGCGAATTTCAACGTGTCCTTCCCTGTATTCACGCCTGTCAGGCCGGAAAAGATGTCTATGCGGAAAAGCCGCTGACGTTATACGTGAATGAAGGGCGTGCGCTGGTAAATGCCGTTCGTAAGTACGACCGTGTGCTGCAAGTCGGTTCACAACAGCGGTCCATGGCGATGAACCGTGTGGCCTGTGAATTGGTTCGCAATGGCGGACTCGGAAAAATTCTGCAGGTTCAGGCAATCAATTACGGTGGTGCCGAAGCCTCCCCCTCGAACCCGTTCCCCGACGCAAAGGTCCCCGCAGGTCTCGATTGGAACCTGTGGCTGAACCAGGCGGCATCCCGACCCTTTCACCCGGATTGGATGGGCTGGATGCGCTGGAAAGATTTTGCCGGTGGCGAAATGACCAACTGGGGCGCCCATGGCGTCGATCAGATTCAATGGGCTCTTGGAATGGATGACACCGGTCCCGTCGAAATCAAACCACTCAGCCCAGGTCCGAATGGACAGGTCATGATGCGTTATGCGAATGGGGTCGAAGTTCATTATGTGCTGGAATCGGGACGCGGGCCGATGGGAGGGGCCGTCTTCATTGGTGAAAAGGGGAAGCTGGAAATCAACCGTAACAAGTTTTCCTCAAATCCCCCCGAGATCGCCGAGCAACTTCGCAAACAAGTGGATGTCGTGGAAGAAGAGCGAAAGTGGAGCGACAGTTTGGCGTTGTGGCAGGCGCGCTGGCACATGCAAGACTGGCTCGATTGTATCCGCTCGCGCAAACGACCTGTCGCCGATGTCGAAATCGGGCATCGCTCGGTCAGTGTCTGTCACCTGGCCAATATCGCGCGGGCTGCAGGGCGTTCCCTGCGCTGGAACCCGGAAAAAGAGCAGTTCGTCAACGATGAAAAAGCCAACGGCTACCTCGATCGCCCCCGGCGATCCGGGTTCGAATTGCCGACACTTTGATCATTTTCAGCAGGGACTGAGCAGAACCGCTGGGATTTCAGCACGTTTCCGAGTAAACTTCCGAGCGCAAGATTTACGGATATTTCAGGAGAGATCGATCGTGGGGATTCGCAATTTGAGCTGGTTGCCCGTCTGTTTATGGGCCGTGATGGGGGCCTCATCCGCTTTATCGACACCCAACGTGTGGGGAGCAGACCCCTCGACCCCGTTCGAGCTGGTCGACGGTGACCGCGTGGTGCTGCTGGGGGGAACATTTATCGAGCGGGATGGGCAGTTCGGCTATCTGGAAACGGCACTCACCACCGCCTGGCCAGACCGAAAGTTGACGTTTCGGAATCTGGGATGGAGTGGTGACACAGTCTGGGCAGAAAGTCGAGGAATCTTCGACCCGGCACAAGTCGGTTACAATCGCATGCTCGAATTGGTCAAAGAATTAAAACCGACCCTGATCATTCTGGCGTATGGACAAAATGAATCATTTGCCGGAGAAGCGGGGATCGGCAAATTTGTCACCCAATACGACAAACTCTGTGATGATCTGGTCGCCACAGGGGCTCGATTGGCATTCATGACCCCTCCCAAATTTGAGCGACCGGCAGCACCACTTCCCGATGCAAGTCGACATAACGGCTCGCTGGCCAAGTATTCTGCGGCCATCGCAGAACTGGCGACGCGTCGACGGGCTCCGCTGATCAATCTCTTCCAATTATCGTCTGCGTCTTCAAACTGGACCGAGAATGGCCTGCATTTTGGTGAACGGGGCTACGCGGGGCTCGTCACCGCATTGCAAGCACAGGAACACTGGAAAAGCCTCCCCGTGAATGACCCCAAAGGGGCGGCGGTACGGCATAAAGTGGTCGAAAAAAATATGCAGTTTTTTCACCGCTGGCGTCCGCAGAACATTACGTACCTGACCGGATTTCGTAAGCATGAGCAAGGGAACAACGCGGTCGAAATTGCCCAGTTCGATCCCTTGGTTGTGGATGTCGAACGGGAAATCGCGGAACTGTTGCGTAAATAACCTGACAAGGATTTCCTCCTCATGCGTACTCATCTCGTCGTCCCGACTTTTTTGATGGTGATCGTGATCGGGTTGGTATCAGGTTGTGGTCCGGGTGGCAGCCAGCGACCACCCCGCCCCACCCGTCCCGAATCCGAAACCAACGAGAGCAATGCGGCGGTCAATCCCCCCGCAGCTGCAGTCATTCCTGGCGACAACCCCCATTCCGTCACCCCGGATACGAGTTCCGATTCCCCGAATGCGAAAGTCCGTGATGTCGCGCTGGTGGACGCAACCTGGCCGGAACTCCTCGCGCTCGTCGAGCAGCATCCGGGAAAGATCATCGTGGTGGATATCTGGTCAACCGCCTGCGAACCCTGCATGAAAGAATTCCCCTCCCTGATTGAACTGCAACAGCGATTTCCCGATGACGTGGTCGGGATTTCCTTCGACGTCGATTATGCCGGGATGAAAAATAAGCCCCCCGCTTATTACCGTGAACGGGTGCTGGCGTTCCTTGGTTCCCAGCAGGAAAACCAGGTACTGCATCGCATGTGTACCGAGCCCGCCGAAGAATTTTTCAACAGCATTCAGCTCGATTCGATCCCGGCGGTCTTTGTGTACGGACGGGATGGAAAATTGTTGAAGCGGTTTGAGGGATCCAGCGGCGAATCCGCAGGGGTCTCGTACGAAAAGCAGGTCATCCCCTTCGTTGGCGATCAGGTCAAGACACGTTGACGAATACGGTTTCCTTCGCAGCAGTCAGCGGGCGTCGTCATGCAATTCTTGTTACCAATGTTACGAAAGTGACCCCCGATGGCCTCCCCATTCAACCGGTCTGCAACAATTCACCACCGACGATTGGCAATCCTCGTCGGCGCGATCTGTTCTCTCGGAATGTTCGCGTGGCCATGGATCTCGTCTGCCCAAGAGATGCCCCCCGTCCAAACCTTCACGGCCAAGGATGGGCTCTCTCCTGCGGAAGAGTCCTCGCAGGATGCCCAGGAATGCCTGCAAGGGCTATTGTGGAAACCGGGGCCGTTCGATGTGACGCTCCAGCCGAATTCTCATCCCCTGGATCCGGCCATCGTCCGCTTTGCTTCTCCACGGCCAAGTGGTGTCAAAGTCAACGACCTGGTCGCACTCGAATGGTATTCGGCCAAAAACGAGGCGGATGAAGTGATTGACGCTCCGGCCATTGTGGTCGTGCATGAATCGGGATCGCGGATGGAAGTGGGAAGATTGATCGCGAAAGCTCTGCATGCTCAGGGGCTGCATGCGTTTCTGATTCATTTGCCGACGTACGGTTTGCGTCGCCCCGAGCAGGCAAATCCCAACGCGGAATTGATCGATGTCGTGATGAAGCAAGGGATCGCCGACGCCCGCCGAGCTCGTGATGCGGTGGCCATCCTGCCGCATGTGGATGCCCGCTCGATCAGTATTCAGGGGACGAGCCTGGGTGGTTTTGTCACTGCCACCGCTGCAGGGCTTGATCGCGGTTTTGCCACCGTTCACATCATGGTTGCGGGGGGCAACTTGTACAATGTGGTGGCCAACGGAAATCGGGAAGCGGGGAAAATGCGGGAAGATCTGGCCAAGGCCGGTTTCACCGGAGACAAACTCAAGCAATTGTTTGCGGGGATCGAACCCTTAAGGTTGGCTCATCGGTATGATCGAAAAAATACGTGGCTCTACACCGCCAATCGTGATCAAGTCATCCCTCCCAAGCATGCGACCGAATTACGGATTGCGGCGGGGCTTCACGAAGATCACGAAATGATCCTGCTCGCAGATCATTATTCGGGGATCATCT
>CAMBQP010000058.1 GCA_945869955.1 Schlesneria paludicola DSM 18645 | reverse complement strand
AGCACTGCGGAGGCATAGGACGATTCGTTTTCGGAATGAGCGTCACTGGGACGGTCGACTCTCCAGATTTCGTCACCTGTCGCGGCATTTAACGCGAACACGCAGGCTTCGCGGGTCTTTGCATCCCCATCCCCGTGAATCCATTGCTGATACAAAACCCCCTCATGCAGCACTGGGGAGGCAGTCATTCCAAAGGCAATTCGCAGTTGGCCATATCGATCCTGAAGATCCAGCTTCCAGACTTCTTTCCCGTCAACGGTGTAACAACCCAGGAAACCATTGGCAAAAAACGCCCAGACATGTTTTCCATCGGTGACAGGGGATGGCGAAGCAGAATTCCCTTCGTCTCCTCGAACGTCTTGATTTCCCTCCGAAACCGTTTGTCGCCAAAGTTCTTTTCCGTCACGCGAAACGGCGATCAGTAATAATCCCTGTTCCACATCCTGACCCGTCTGCCCTTTCCCCTGGCTCGATGTGAGAAAGATGCGATCATCCCACACGACGGGTGTGGCCCCGGCCGCACCGGGCAGCGCCAACATCCAGGCGACGTTCTTTTCCCGATTCCATTCCACCGGCAAGTTTTTTTCGGTGCAATGGCCATCCTGCGTCGGCCCGCGCCAATGCGGCCACTGGTCGGCACAGAGAGAACGACTAAACAGACCGAGTGTAACGGTCACCGCCAACAGCGCCAGACGAAACATGACAAAATCCTTAAGGTGACGACCCTTCACGCAATGGAAGACGTTGCCGCAAGTGTGCCAACGTCTTCCGAGAACGTCAAACGTCTATCTCTGCTTTGTCTGCTTTTCATCAGGGGCGATTCTGAACGCTCGCGTCAATCTGGGGGCAGAACACCGGTCAAACGTCGAAGAATCACTTTTATTCCTGAACCCTTGGAGGTGACTCGGCCATAATGGTCACCACATCAGGATAGATGCGGCGTTCCCAGCCGATCAATTTGCCATCCGGATCCATGTTTGGAAAGATTTGAACCGGAGTCAATTCAACCTGCCAGACCCCTGCTGCATTGGGTGCAACATTCACTTCGATATGGCCGTAATGCTTGCCTCCTGACAGCAGCTGTTTTCCGTTCCAGAGTTCAGGAGCATCATCGTGTGCGAGAAACTTGCGGAAGGGATTGTCAAATCCCTTGGCCGGACCACGCAAGCCATCACCCCCAATTCCGACATCATAAAAGTGAATGCTGTGATCGCGCCTTGTTCCCTCAGGTCGAGTCTCGGTCCCCGTTGCCAGCGACCGTTCAAGCATCTCGTCATGCCCCGAAAAAACGACATCGACCCCGTATTGAAACAGCAAGGGTTTCAGCACGCGCATCGCGATTCCCGACTGTCCCGAAAACCCAGCTGCTCCGAAGGGGATGCTGTGCGGTCCAGATCCATACATCGTGTGATGGAATTGGACGAACGTAAATCGGCTTTTTTTCTGTGCCTCGGCAAGTTGGGCTTCAAACCACCGATACTGCTCGGAACCAGGGTTGAAATCGGGTGCATTGCTCCCGTCCAGGTTGTGATTCGTATCCGCTGCGGTTTGATGGGGAAGTCCATCGCTTGAATCCAGCGTGATGATGGTGATGGGACCGTAATCAATCCGATAGTAACGACCTCGATGTTTTGGGTTCGTTGCTTGATTCTCTGGAACATCAAAATAGGTCAGGAATTTGTCGGTGGCGAAATTGGCCCCTTCCGCCGAATAGCCACCCCCAGGGCCAGCAAAATTTTCGTGATTTCCTAAAACAGGAAAGATGGGAACACTCGCCGCAATCTCCCCGTAATCACCAGAATTATGCCGCCAGAATTCGTCCCAGTCTCGTTGTTCGCCACCCGTTTCGACCAGATCACCAGTTAACAGAATAAAGTCCGGGTTCCGCGATGCCATGAATCGGCAATTTTCCCGGTATCCAACCGTTTGATCGGCAAGATATCTGGTTATTTCTGGCGGACGATTGCTATTTGGCGGCGCGGGCCATTCAACAGGGGGACTGGTCGACGATTCGGGCTCGGTTTCCGAGTCGGAATAGACCACAAAACGAACCGATTGGTCGCTCGCGGGGACCGTGCGAAAACGGCCACCTTGATCGAGCGAACCCTGCCGGACCCGATAATGATAACGGGTTCCTGGCTCAAGTTGGGTCACGCGGACATGATGTAACCAGGGGAGCTCGGGATGGGGACCACCAGGTTCCGGTTTTAAGGGATTGTAAGCGAGGGTTTTCGCCAAGACGGGAGATGACCGAAAGGTGAGCATCCCCTCGGCGGTCTCGATGAGTAACTCACCCGATTCAGGACCGTCTGTCAGCCAGCGGACGGTGACTGAGTCACTTGATGGATTCTGAATATAGGGACCAACCCGAAACGACTCGCCCCCTACCAGATTTTCGGCCACTGCGAGGATGATCAGTCCCAGCAGACTTCGTAACTGTATCGAAGGATGAGGGAATATCGCAGGATGAGAGAATTTTGCCGGGTTATTCCAGAGGGATCGTCGATTTGGCTTTTTTCTTTTCCGCTTCGGTTTCGGGTTCCAGATCGATATCAAAGGTATTGTTTCCTTTCACCACTTCGAGCTTCAACTGGGATGTGGTCCCGGCGTAACGGGCGGGAATTGCAAAGGGAGCTGTGTACCCGAGTGGCCATTCGAGCAAAACGGTTGTGTCCCCGAGTTTGGTCCCAGCAACCCCTTTGGTATATTCCAGGCGATAATACCCTTTTTTATCGGTGATTGCCGTTGCGGCACGACCAACATCGGGTTTAAAGAACAAAATCAGATTGTCGACAGGCTCACCTTCCATGGTGACCGTTCCTGTCACATAACCCAACGGGGGACGATCCGCACCTCCACAGCCGACAAATCCCAAGACGGCGGTCAAAAACAACAGCGGCAGCGGCAAGAATACGGATCGTCTGGTCTCTCGCATCGAAAACCCATCCCCATGGAGTAAAAACACTGATCTCAATATCATTCCGACAGATTAGAAATCACCAATCGTCTGACCATCATTACGAGCAGCAAGTCGGGCGAAGGTGGTGGTGACGCAACCATAAGGAATCGGCGCCTGCGCTGCGGTAATCTTCAGATAGTCAATATTCTCACTGACGAACCGGACCGATCCATCACACATGAGGAAATGCGCCCCGCCGACGTGCGAACTGCTGAACCCGCGTCGATCATGCTGAATCCCGACAGTGGCATTGATTCCATTATAGGTAAGTCCCAGCGCGTTCATACCTGCGGACTTGACATTCGCAGACGAGCCTTGATCGTTAATCGAAGCCGAGAACCCGAAAACCGTTGCGGCCCCGAGGATACGGCTTTTGTAATTCCAGGCTCGTTCCCCCACCAGCAGCGTGTTGCTGGAACCGTCGGTAATATCACGGAAATTGATGTTTCCGTTCTGAAAACCAATGCCAAGCGGGTCTTTCAGCGATTGACTTTGATCCCGCACTGCGGGGGTGGTGCTGTCGGCAGGCCCCGAAACCATTACGTAATTCGAAGTCGAAATTGCAACCGTATTTCCGTTGGAATCAACCACATTCGCGTTGTAATTGTTTACGGTCGTCGCGCCGGGAGTCATCGATTCGACATAATTATTCGTCTGCGGACCTGTATCAGAAGCACAGCGAAAAACCGCTAATTTCGTCTGCAAGGCACCTGGGTAAGCCACCAGCACATTTTCCAGCAGGTTGTTGCCTGGGCTGATCTGATTGTACAGATTGGCTTGGTCGATGTAAGGCAGAATAAACGTACCCCAGCTCCACAAACTTTTTTCACCTGAAATAATATTGAACGGGATCTTCGCAATATAGCCGGGAGGAAACTGGTTGAAAGTATCATGATAGCTGTGCATTGCCAACCCAATCTGCTTCAGGCTGTTTTTGCATTGGGTACGACGTGCCGCTTCACGCGCCTGTTGGACCGCAGGCAGCAGCAAGGCGATCAAGACTGCGATAATCGCAATCACGACCAGGAGTTCAATGAGCGTAAATCCACTCGCTCGTTTTTTTCGAACAATCATTCTTAAAGACTCCATCAACAAAAATTCAAACCAAAAATTGAGCAACGGACGCTCAAACAAAACACTCATGAAAAATTGAATCGAGGCACTCTCAATCCCTCAATTCCATCAAACGCAAATGAATTTACCGTGTCGCAGACGAGAGTGATTGGGATTGAAAATAAAATCACAGAATTACGAGAATCTAAACTAAGTTTACGTTTTGAAAATTGAGTGATATTATGTACTGATTTAACAACATCAAACTTGATCGATTGGGTGAACCTTCGAGATTCCTCGGAATCGAGATTCTCGGATTAAACCAATTATTTATAACAATCAATATTCCGAGACGCAAGTCATTGGTCAAGAAATCGTGAATTTCACCATGGATCCGAAGTGGATGAATCGCGATATTGGTGCATCATTTGGCCATGAATTCTCGCACCCCGCATCGACGGTCCTGCCTCACATCTACGGTCATGGAAGACGAATGGATTCAGTCACTGCCTGAGGTGCCAAGCCAAAGGGGGGAAGAAGATTTTGGAAATCAGGCAGTGCGAAATCCGTTGCGAATGATACGATTTCTCGAATGCGATCACTCTCAGAAAAACGGACAGCCACTCGTGGCGGCTCCCGTTGCTGCGTTTTTTGAGTGTCGGCAGCAATGAGGAATGGACAACACAGTTGATTGACGCTCGGTCTGAATTGCCCCGCGTGGATTGGCTTGAGGAACTTGATGATGACGGATCTGATTTCCCCGACGACGGATGTACTCGCGGCGCTCACGGCGCATACCTGGAATCCACTCCCTGAACCCGCACGGCTGGTTCACCGGTTGTTAAATGAGCTGCTCGAGCAAAGTCCCTTCGCGGCGCAGCTGTCTCAGCGAATGCTCGACGAAACGGGAACGCGGATGCTGGATTGGATCGATCATTTCGGATTCCCGATCGGGGACGCCGTGCTGTCCGAATTGTCACGAGTTGGCTATCTGAGATCCGAATCCATTCATGGTGATGCCTTCTGGAGCCATCCGGGTGGACTTTTTCCCCGCATTCGCGAGCATGCAGGTGCGGCGAGGCAACTGGCCATGAAAGTCGAATCGATCGCTGATTTTCTTTTCGCTCAAGGGCGATGCGATGTGGCGATTACCGGAGCCCCCTTCGCATCACTCCGAACGGCCTGTGTGGCCCGAGAAAACAGAGTTGAAATTCTGGTCGTTGAACGGCATGGATCTAACGCCTTTGAGCCAGAAAAAACGCCTCTTCCAGCTTCGACGGCGCCATCACGAGCCGCAGACCTGCGGGCCTCAGACAACTGGTCGCACGCGGTGACAGAAATTTCGGCGTCGGAACTACCCGCCCTGGTTCTGCGTCACTTTGAAAGCCTCCTTCTTCGTCAACGTGATTTTGAAAACGATCTGGATGGATTTGTTCAGGCGAACACGCTGATTGATGCCGCGATCGCCGATCTTGGTTGCGACCGCACCTGTGACCTGTTTTTCACAGCCGAACGCCAATACTGGCAACGTCGAAATCGAGCAGGTCGCGTGCAACTGGCTCGGCAGCAAGCACTGGGGCTGGGCTGGGCCAATCATGATCATCACACCTATCGATCGAGTCGGGCGGCGTTCGTACCGCTGATTGCCTTTCTGGAAAAGCTGGGCTTTCAATGTCGTGAACGATTCTATGCGGGACGGGAAGCGGGCTGGGGGGCGCAAGTGATCGAACATCCCGTGACCGGAGTCACCATCTTCGCCGACGTGGATCTCTCACCCGAGGAACTGGCTCAAGATTTCTCGCATGTGCCACTCCCCCCCCGAGAGGAACTGGGAACCGTGGGATTATGGTGTGCCCTCCACGGTGAAGCGTTTCTTCAAGCCGGGCTTCATCATCTGGAGTGTCAGTTTGATTTCGCCGCCACTCGAGATCAGCTGAAGCAGGTGGGGATTGAGTCGATGCCCCCCTTTACGGATTTTTCCTATTTGCGTCAGGCCTTTACTCGAGGTGAACAGTGGCAGGTCAATCCCGCTCGCGTAGAACGGCTTCGGACCGCCGGTCAAATTACCGCTGCCCAGGCAACGCAATTTCTCACCCACGGTGCGATTGGATCACACCTGGAAATTTTACAGCGAGACGACGGCTATAAGGGGTTTAATCAGCGCGGCATCAACGAGATCATTTCCGCCACCGATCCTCGCCGGGCAACGCCGCGTTGAGGGAGTCAACTTGAGGGACAAACCTTGAGGACCGAACGATTTTTCCGTTTTGGGAGCCATTTTTCGAGGACGACATATTGGCGATTCCCCAGCAGGCGGCTGGTCCAGCGAACCATGATGGAAGTCAGCCAAATGTGCCAAATCGGCAAAAAACGGACGATTGCCTGTGGCATATAGATCGACGCCCAGCGTGAAATGAAATGGACCAGAAGTGCATCGGTTGAATAGGCCCCCTCATAGCAAACCGCTTTGATCTGCGGGAATTCTGCTGCGGCGATCAGTGCCGGTGTGGACCCACGGCTGATTCCCATGATTCCCAGCGGTAATGGAGATAAGTCCGAGCGTCCCTCGATCAATGGGATCGCGGCCCGCACGTCTTCGGGTTCCAGTTTCGTAGGCCAATGCAATGGCGCATAACAAGGCTGGTGGTCACTCTCTCCCTCACTGCGAAAGTCAAATGCCACCACTTGGAATCCCGACTCCAAGAGTCCACGGGCATACACCCCCGCAGACCAGTGACTTCCTTCCAGTTCAGGACAAAACAAAACGACCCCTACGGCCGATTTCGTGGTTGAATTCTCATCAACCGAGAAACTCGGCAAAAATCAAAGAGCAATTCTGGCCGCCGAAGCCGAAGCTGTTCGAAAGAGCTCGGCGAACAGGTGCCTGCCGGGCTTCATTCGGAACGTAATCGAGATCACAGTCGGGATCCGGAGTTTCGTAGTTAATGGTCGGGGGCAAAATCCCATCCCGCATCGAGAGCAGGCAGGTGATCGCCTCAACGCTCCCTGCCGCCGCAATCAAATGTCCCATCATACTTTTGATGCTGGAGACAGGTGTTTTGTAGGCAGCGGCACCGAATGAGGTTTTGATGGCGGCCGTTTCGACCTTATCATTCACCTCGGTGCTCGTCCCATGCGCATTGATGTATTGGACATCTGCCGGATTCAGGCTGGCATCACGCAATGCCATATTGATGCAAGCAACGGCCCCGCGCCCTTCGGGATGAATATCGGTAATCCGATACGCATCCGCCGTTGAACCATAGCCGACCAGTTCGGCATAAATTCGTGCGCCTCGTTTTTTCGCGTGTTCCAGTTCTTCCAGGATGACCATCCCGGCCCCTTCTCCGAGCACAAAACCATCGCGGTCCCGATCGAACGGGCGCGAGGCTTTTTGAGGTTCCGAATTATGTGTTGAGAGCGCCGTCAAGAGATTAAAACCGGTGACGCCGAAGGGATGGATCATGCTGTGAGCCCCCCCCGAGAGCATCACATCGGCGTCGCCGCGACGGATAATTTCCGTCGCTTCGCCAATCGCCTGACTGGATGCGGCGCAAGCCGTCAAACAGTTCAGATTCGGGCCTTGTGCATCAAACAGGCTGGCGAGATGACCCGCTGGCATATTCGGCTCTTGTTCGAGTTCTTGCTGAGCATGCAGGCGCGTCAGGCCGACACGAGTAAACGCTTCCAGGTCGACGCGACCATCTCGCTGAGATTCCGCGATTAAACTCATCACCCGATTGAACTCCTGCTGTCCTTCGCCCGCACCCAGATAAATTCCGAAGCGAGAGGGATCCACACTGTCCAGCACACCCGAGTCATCAACCGCCTGTTTCGCAGCACCGATTGCGAACCGGATATTTAATCCGCAATGTTCGAAACGCTTGGGGTCGTCGACATAGTTTTTCAGGTCGAAGCCTTTGACTTCGGCCGCAAACTTTGTCGGAAAGTGCGAAGCATCAAAATGGGTGATCTGACCGATACCACTTTTGGCTTCTTGCAGTGACTTCCACATTTCTTCCACGGTATTGCCGATCGGAGTAATGGCTCCGATACCCGTGACGACCACTCGCCGTCTCATGGTGGACTCCTCGCAAATTCAAGTTCCTGGCGTGTCGGGAGTTTTCTCCTCGCCACCGCCCATCCATTGACTTGCTGAAAATAAAAAAACTTCACGAATGTTCGCTCATCAACCCCGTTTTCATCACGGGGCGGTTATTCAGGGTTTGGCGTCAAACCCTCACCCGCTTTCCCCACATCCATCACGCCGAGCAGACGCATGGAAAACACGAAATTTTTCTGGTCAATCTTCACCCCACCTGCCGCATTCTCGTTGACGTGTGCAAACACAATTTCGCCATCCGCCACCAGACGTTCACCGACATGGGCCTGAACTTCGACCATCCCCCCCTCGTCGCGGGCATCGATCAATTTTGCGGTGTAAGTTAATGTGTCACCAGGAATTGCCCAGCTATGAAATGTCATTCGAGGCACTTTGGCAAGAATGACAACTCGACTGAACTCGTTGACTTTCCCCAGCAGGATACCACCCGTCTGGGCCATCCCTTCGAGCATCAATGACTGAGGCATCACCGGAAAGCCGGGAAAATGATCATGCATATGATCTTCCGCCAGGCTAATGTTTTTAATGGCCTTGGCATGCGAACCGTTGACAAATTCCACAAACCGATCGATCCAAATCCAACGCATGGCACTTCTTCCCAGTTGCATGACCAAGGCGAGCCTGACGCTTTCGCTGTCCGGCTCGCCTCAATTTCCGACCCTGATCTGACCCATCCTGGTCGGGTACCGCCTGGCCTATTCCTGGCGAGGCATCATTTCGAGATCAATTCAACTTTGATGCCAGAAAGTTGACAACCATGTTCACCGTAAACAGATCTTCGACATTTTCGACTTTGGGATCTTTCGCCAATTTTTCAATGGCGGCTTTGTCTGCGTGCGGAAGCTTGGTTCGGAGTTCACCGAGACCTTTTTCCGTCACTTTGCCATTTTCTGCAAACCCGGAATCGGCTGCAAACAAGCTCTCCGGAAACAATTCGTTTCGCGGAATCTTGATCCCGAAGTTCTTTTCCAATCGAAACACAATATCGAGAAAATCGATCGATTCGGCTCCCAGATCCGCCTTGAGTCGCGCGCCGGGGGTCACTTCTTCATCATCCACTCCCAGAGCATCAATCAGAGTGGCTTTGACTTTTTCGTAAATCTCGTCGTGTGAAGGCATCCAAAAATCTCCTAAAGATCGCGCTGTTCAGGCATTCCTGATCATGTACGATCCAATTGCAAAATTCACCCAATTCAAAAATCGATAATTTCCGACCGAAAGAAGGGGTGAGGCATCCATCGGTCAAAACCGCTTCGCAATCTATTCAAAACCCGCGCACCCAGCCCGAGCGACACGGGGTTTTTTGTTTTCATCACGTCTCAAGCCGCAATCTCAGCCCATTCCCCCGAGAGTTAAACCGCCGTCGACCTTTAACACTTGTCCGGTAATGTAGCTCGATTCGTTACTTGCCAGAAAATAGACCGCGTTGGCAATGTCATCAGGCTGGCCCAAACGCCGGACGGGAATCGAGTTTTTAATTTTGTCCCCTGCGGCATTTACCACAGCACTCGTCATATCCGTTTCAATGAATCCGGGTGCAACGCAGTTCACCGTGATTCCTCGTTTGGCATATTCTGTCGCCAGGCACCGCGAAAAACCTTCAATCCCCGCCTTACTGGCCGCATAATTCGCTTGACCAGGGTTCGAGAAATCTGCGGCAACGCTCGACATGTTCACAATTCGCCCAAAACGATTGCTCATCATCGGTCGAATGGCAGCCTGACAAAAATGAAAAACGCTGGTGAGGTTCGTATTGATGACCTCGTTCCACTCGTCCGCGGACATCGCCAGGACGAGTTTATCCCGGATGATCCCGGCATTGTTGACCAGGATGTCCAGCCGTCCCCATTTGGCGACGACATTTTCCACGGCGGCCTCTGCATCCGCTTTCTGGGAAACATCCGCTTTAATGGCGTAAACTTCGCGACCTTGGCTCGTGAGTTCGGCCACTAGTTTGTCAGCCGCATCCTGATTCGATTGATAAACGAAAGCGACCTTTGCACCACCATTGGCCAGTGCAACAACAATCGCTTTACCAATCCCACGGCTGCCACCGGTAACCAGTGCAATTCGTTCGGAAACATTCATTTGGAGGCAATTCCTTGCGAAATGGAAAGACCAGAGACATTGGCTCTGGCGTGACTCGTTTTTTACAGATTGATGAAGAGTCTGGCGAGGCCATTCCCTCGATTACGATTCTGGCGAGGTCCAGATCTGGGGGAGTAAATCCCGATAGGTCTGCCGCCGCAGCTCATCGGATTCTGCTAGCAAGGGGTTTCGATCGCTCAAATTAAAGGCTTCCAGCGTTAATTTGGCCGAGACGGCAGAATCACCATTCACCGTCCCCGTTCCATTGAATTCCCAAATCGAGCCTTCGTGCTTCCGCACGGTCATTTTCACAATCAATGAATTTCCCGGCGTCACAAAATTGTTATAGCGAATCGCACGGACTTCCTTCAGCATAATCGTGCTTTGGGCAAAATCTTCGGCGTGCCGAATCAACCACCCCCCCGCCTGGATCAGCGTTTCGAGCATCAGCACCCCCGGCATGACCGGAAATCCAGGAAAGTGATCGGCCAGATACTCTTCCGCCAACGACAAGTTCTTCAATGCCGTGATGGACTTGTGCGGTTCCAATTCCGTAATGCGATCAATCAGCAAAAAACGCATTCAAATCGTCCGTTAAAATACCCGCGAGAATCAAACAGGAAGTCGAAAAACAGGTCGTCAGCATCTCGAATTCACAGCGATTCGTCGAGACCAACGATCGCCACCAAACCGTGGATTCTATTTGTCTCCAGAATACCACACAACCCTGGAACACGAGTTCACAATCAGTATGGCCGCAAGTTATTCACTGAAAACATGTTATGAATTTTTATTCAGTCGGAATCTGATGTTTTTCTGTCTCGCAGGGGACCATTTTACGGCAAAAACAGTGAATTGACCCCGCTGGCCATCCACCAAACGAGACCTAAAAAAAACGAGATCTTCCACGAAAGTCGCAGCCCACTGCCGGTGAATGCCGTCAGGCGAACGAGTCTCGACAGGAAATTGTGATCACTCGGTCGAGTCGGTTGATTGCCATGGCTGGCTTCGCGAAGATAGATCCAGAGTTTTCACAACTATTGATCATCGAAGGTCTGGGTAGAACCGGGCCATGTGAAGGAACCGAAATGACAATCCATGCGGTATTGATCGACGGTGAGTGGCGAGCCTCAACCGGTCAACAGGTTTTTCAAGCGACCAATCCGAAAACGACCGAGGGAATTCCTGGAGATTATCCCGTCAGCCCTTGGTCGGAAGTGGAAACCGCGATTCATGCGGCGACACGCGCCGCCGAAGCGGTGAGGGGTTGGAATGGTTCACGATTTGCCGATTTTCTGGATGACTACGCGAACCGGATTGAGCAACGGGCGGAAGAATTGATCACCTTGGCGAACCAGGAAACAGGCCTGCCGGTTTCGCCTCGATTGAAGGAAGTCGAGCTCCCCAGAACAACGGGCCAGTTGCGACAGGCTGCCAAAGCGGCCCGCGATGGCTCGTGGGTCGAGGCGACCATCGACAGCCCCAGCCAGATTCGTTCGATGTTCGGTCCGATTGGCCCGGTGGTGGTGTTTGGCCCCAACAATTTTCCGTTTGCGTTCAATGGGATTGCCGGTGGTGATTTTGCCGCCGCAGTCGCTGCGGGAAATCCGGTGATCGCCAAAGCTCATTCTTCGCATCCGGCAACATCTCGATTGTTTGCAGAACTCGCACATCAAGCAGCGCAAGCGACAGGGATGCCGGCCGGTTTTGTGCAGCTGATTTACCGCACGAGTCATGCTGATGGGGTCAAACTGGTCTCGCATCATTTCATCGGGGCAGCGGGATATACCGGAGCCCGTTCGACCGGACTGGTGTTAAAAGAGGCCGCTGATCGTGTCGGTAAACCGATTTATCTGGAATTGTCGAGTATCAATCCGGTCTACTTTTTGCCCGGAGCGATGGCCGAACGAGCGTCGGCACTCGCCGAACAGTTCGCGACCAGTTGTCTGATGGCCGTGGGGCAGTTCTGCACGAATCCCGGCTTGGTGGTGACGATGGCGGGCGCCCACACCGAAGATTTTATCCGGCAGGTGACCGAACGATTCCAGGCGGCCCCGATTGGAACGCTGCTGAGTGAAGGGGTTCAGAAGAATCTGCATGCGGGCATCCAGACCCTGGTGCGGCAGGGGGCAACGCTGTTAACCGGAGGCTCCGTCGGCGGTGGTACCGGGTTCTCTTGCCAGAATACTCTGTTGCGAGTGACGGGTCATCAGTTTGTTCAGGCTCCAGAAGCCTTGCAAACCGAGGCCTTTGGCAATTCGTCATTGATTGTGGTTGCGGCGGACGAGGCGGAAATGCTGGCCGTGACACGATGCCTGGAAGGGAACCTGACGGGAAGTATTTATTCGGCGACAGACAGTGCGGACGATTCGCTCTATCACAAAATTGCATTGATCCTGCGGCAGAAAGTCGGACGTTTACTGAACGACAAAATGCCCACGGGTGTGGCCGTTGTCCCCTCGATGAACCACGGGGGGCCCTTCCCGGCGACGGGTCATCCAGGCTTTACCGCCGTCGGAATTCCCTCATCGATCCGTCGATTTGCGATGTTGCAGTGCTACGACGGGGTCCGGCAGCAACGTCTGCCCAGCGCCCTGCAAGACAAGAATCCGACGGGATCGCTCTGGCGGCGCATTGATGGAACCTGGACGCAGGGAGATGTTCCTGCGGCCAAGAGTTGATCGCACGGATTTTTGATGTCATCAGCGGAGCGTGAGCCAAGCGAACCTTGGCTCGTTGCTCTGCTGTTTTTTCGAACGGGCTGTTGCTTTCCGGCCTGCCCCAACCCGGAAAAGGGAGGACCTAGCGACGTTCGGTCCCTTGAGTCATTTTCATGACATCGGTCGTCACTCATCAGATTTTGGTGTGCATCCATTGACCTGCATGGTATCGCCATGACATCAAGGCGGATCGAAGCAGGTTATCGGCTCCCATTCCCATCCAGGCCCCGAACAACCCCCATTGCCAGTGGATGCCAAACCAGTAGCCAAGCGAAACCCGGACCAGCACGTTTCCGACCAGGGCACAAAATAATGGAAATCGTGTGTCCCCGGCTCCCCGCAGCGAGTAAACGTACACAATAAGAATCGCATTCGGGATCTGATAGCATGCCAACAGCCGGAAGGCGGGTATCCCCGCCGCCGCCACAGCAGGGTCCGAGTGCATCATGGCATAGATCTGAGGAGCAAACAGATAAAAGAGTCCTGACATCAAGGCCGCATACCACAGGCATTGGCGTAAGGCTTCGTGTCCCGCCTCTTTGGCGCGTCCCAGTTGATTCGCCCCGAGATTTTGTCCCACCAGTGTAGCCGCAGCGATTCCAAACGCTTCGATGGGTAAGTACGACAAGGCTTCGATCCGAACACCGATCACATGCGCTGCGAATGTTGCTCCATCAAAGCCCGCTGTCGACAAACGGGCGATCACCATCAAGAACGAGAAATGTCCGGCGAAGGTACACAGGCCGGCGAGTGCTGCGGGGCCGCCAATTCGCAGCACCCGCCTGATCGTCTCGTAGTGAAAGCCAAAGTCGGTTTTTGTCAGGTGAAACCGCGAGGTTTTGTTGAAGAGCAAACGCGTAATCAGTAGCGCTCCGCTCAAGTTGGCGATCGTCGTTCCGATGACAATTCCACGGACTCCCAAAGCGGGGATCAGGATCCAGTTCGAATCGGGAATCACCACCCCGAACGTGAGCGCGGTGGAAACGACGACGTTGATCAGATTTGTCACGAGCAGCACGCGCAGCGGCGAGATCATATCACCGGCACCGCGAGCGGCCGCCGCTGCGATGAGGGTCCAACCCGCGAAGAACTGTCCACACGCGTCAATCCGCAAAAATTCGACGGCGATTCGCAGCTGCTCTCCCTCCATATTGAGCAGCCGGGCAAAGCCCGTGGCGAGCAATTGGAGCAGCAGAAACACGAGCAGACCGATGATCGGCACCATCGACAGCGAGCGACCCGCAATTCGGCGTGCTTCGTCGCAGCGGCCCGCCCCCCATTCGCGGGCAACAATCGCGGATGTCCCCGTCCCGATCAGACTGAAAATCATCGAAGCCAGCCACGAGATATACGCCGAGAGTCCGATCGCAGCAGTCTCGTTCTTTCCTAACCTACCCGAGAGATAGACATCGAAAAAACCAATGCAGAATGTCAGAAACTGCTCACCCAGAACTGGAAGCGCCAGCAGAAAAATTTGTCGACGCAGGCTCTCGGTTTCCGACGGAATGATTCCAGGGGACTGATCACCAGACATGCTGACTCAAAATACGTGGTTTTCGACGAAAGACGATTTCTCATCGCGGATGTTAGGCTTATCGGGCCAAACTGTCAAAAACCTGATCCTAGGGTTTTTCAAACGGCCTCACTTTTGGCCAGCAATCGTGCACGATCCAGCGTTCATGAAACAGGACTGCGGCTGTGGCAGGATCGCTAATATGAAATTCCACCTGCGCGACCCCAAAAGGGACATCGTCACTTAACCAGACATCGCAACGATGATTCATGGCGGGCTGGTCGTCGCTCGGACGAAATGTGACATGGGCAGTCGCCTGCTGACATTTCAGCGCTTCGACGCGAAGAGGGGTTCGCAAGTAGCGAACGGTACGCGCCTGATACGGCACTTTGCGGGGTAAACCCCGTACAAACGACAGGTCAGCCTGTTGCTGGGCTGGAGTGACATTGGGGTCAGACCAAGTCAGGAAATCAGCAGGAGGCTCGCCACGCCGAAATGGCTCGACCAAAATCTCGATGTTCCTCAGGCGTTCTGGCGGTCCCGTGACACCCCCGTTTTCTTTGACTTCAAGCATGACCCGTTCGCTGGTGGGAGAGTTTTGGGTCGGACGAAGTGTCAACCGAACCCTCCGCGATTCCGAGCCGGGCTGAGCCACATCGAATTCAATCCAGGCGGGTTCCGGCTCGACCGCATCCGGCAACGAGGCAAACCAGGTCCAGAGTGGCTTTTCCAATTTCAATGGGGGATTGGAATAATCAATCCAGCCACGTGATTCCATCCATTGAAAGAGCCAAGGCTGGCGCCAGGGATTCTCGATCGGTTGCCAAGCCGAATACATCGAGACCATTGCCAAGCCTGTGACCAGTCCCGTGGCGACCCGAGAGTTCCAGCAGCGATCCAGTGCCGGAACGATCGCAACCAACCAGAAGGGTGTCAACCAGAGAGCCCAGCGAAGTCCGCAGCTGACACCTCCGTAGTTATAATTTTGGGTTCGGGTGAGGTAGAAAGCCAAGACCACCACGGAAACGATCGCACCAACCCCTAGCAGCGGACTCAAGGGGCGATCGCGATCACGCGCTCTCAGTATCCAGCCAATCAGGGCCAGAATGGCGATCGGGGTGAGCGAAAAAATCCCGTGATGTCCAATGGTGCAGTGCAGAAGATAAGCCCAAGTAGAATCGAGATTACGGTCAATTCCCTGTGGCTGTAGCCAGTAGCTGGGAATGCCATCAATGACAAATCGGTATTTGTCGGTCCCATAATCGGCGTAAACCGGTTTCCAGCTGCCGGTGGCAATCACGTTGACTGCGACCAGCGCCAGCAGCGGGATTGCGGCGGCAGGAACAAAATAAGCCAGGGTCTGATGAGCGGATCGTCGAAAGGCGAGTACTAACCCCATGACGAGGAACAGCGCGGCAGGAAGTTCGTTGGTCACCGCCGCTGACGAGGCGAATCCGCAGACGAGGAACAGCCAGTTTGGCAGCGGTCTGTTTTCATCGGAAAGAATCCGCATTAAGGCATAAATCGCAAATGTCGTCGCGGCGGCGGCGATGGTGTGATTGTTCAACGTCATCAGAAATGGCGTTAACAGTGTTCCAAACGCAGCCAAGGCCAGCGAGGCCAATCGCGTTTCGGTTCGCGCCGCGATTCGATCCAGAATTGCAATCCAAGCCAAGAGCGAGACGGTAAAGGGAACCAGGTTCACAATCACCAGGACCAGAAACGTCAATGGCTGGAGATCGTCAAGCAAGTTCCAACCGGTCAGTCGTTGCAATGACCAGGTGATTCCGGCAACAAGCGACGTGAGCAGCGGCGGCTTGGTGGAATAGAAGTGTTCGTCAACGTGAACCAGGTCAATCGTGTCCCATCCTTTACGTTGACGAATTTCATCAATCTGAAAGGTCCCTCGTTCCACTAATGACCAGACGGTACACCAGCGGGAGCGATCATTCGCACTTTGCAAGGGCGTCGCTTTGCTGAGAAAGACACCGTGCAAAACGACTGAGATCAGTACGATCAGCAGCTGGGCCGTGCGACAAAATCGTGGAGACGCCAAGGTGTCCGACTTGTCAGCGAAAGGACTGGGTGAACGGTATTCAGGGACGGCTTGCAAAGTCATAACACGCACCAGCGCCGAAAGATTTGTTCGAAAAGTGCGGTCCCCTGGGATAATTGATCCAGCGCAATCCACTCGTCATCGGTATGCGCCTGCTGGATGCTGCCGGGGCCCAAGACCAAAATTTGATTCAATTCAGTGAACATCACGCCATCCGTTCCATAGCTGACGGTCTTGGATCGGGATTCGCCAGCGACCTTCAACGTTTCCTGCACATAGTCACTGCGGGGATCACTGAACAGTGGCTGCCCGGAACACTCTAAGTGAAATTCCAGACCAAACCGCTGGGCGGCAGTCCGAGCCCGCTCGACCAATTCGTACCCATCCTGGCCGGGCATGGGCCGGAAATAGACAGTACAAAGGCTTTTCGGTGCGGTGATGTTGACGGCACAATTCAGGTCATTGATCCCCAGATTCCAGCTGATCCAAGGGGGATCAAATTGATCATTCAGCCAGTGTGGGTCCGTAAGCGTCTCGTCGTAAATCTGTTTCATCTCATTCAGGAACGGGATTATCAGCAGATTCGCATTGATACCATCGCGAGTACTCGAATGTGCGGCATTTCCCTGGGCGATTGCTCGAAATCCGAAAATCCCTTTATGCGCATGCACAACGCTCAGCTCAGTCGGCTCGCCAACGATGGCGCGGCTTTGCCCGGCGACGATCTCGCGATACAGGGTCGAGTGTTCGACGAGGTGGCGAGCACCGTGGAAGCCGACCTCTTCGTCTGCTGTGCAGACGATGTAGAGTGGTTCTGCCAGCGACTTCCGGTCAATTCGTCCTGCTGCAGCCATCGCACAGGCGATCGACCCTTTCATGTCGCAGCTCCCCCGCCCGTAAAGCCGACCGTTTTTAACCGTCGGGTCAAACGGTCCATGTTCGCGGCAGGACCAGGTGGTGGCGGGGACCACATCCGTATGGCCAAAGTAGGCAACGCCTCCTGTCCCCGTTCCCCGCTTGCCGATGAGATTGACTTTCGGGACACCATGAGGGTCGAGGAATTCCTGTCGTTCGACCTCAAATTGAAGCGAATTGAGAATGGTTGCCACGACATCGCTGACGGCAGAATTCGACTGCAGACTGACCGAGGGAACTTCAACAAGTTGAACCGCGTAGTCCAGTGGGTTGGTCATTCAAGGCTTGCCTTATTTCCGAGCGAAGGAACGGAGAGAGAACTCGGAGGTGGTTCGCAGCCAATCCCCGCGTGTCATCGGATCACAGTTTGCTCGATCTGATCAACTTTCAACGCATGTTGCAATCGAATGTACTTTTCCGGATTCGATTTAAACTGTGTTCGCCGCTCTTCAGACTTGAACAGAAACAATTCGTCATCGAAAAATGCACCATACCGAATGTCCCCGGCGACCGCTTTATCTGATTCCCACAAAATGACCGGATCGCAGCCCAGCAGCTTCGGTGCGTAAACTTCAGGATGCTCACGAAATTCGACTAACTCGTCTCGCGTGGAAAAATAATAGGTGACATCTCGATAATCCCAGGCCAATTTGGGTGACCCCTTATTCCATTGCCGAGTTTTCGCCAGTGCGACCGGGCTGAAACCATTCAGACCAATGATCAGCTTCGGTGCCGTCGGTTCGGTTTCGCCCGTTTTTGAAGCTTCTCCCGATGGCTCGGTATTCCCCGCAGAAATCAACGTTCCCGCCACCAGCTCACGTGGATGGGACTTCAAGAACTGAGCTTCTGCCTGGGATGCGTAACTCAGATACCCATTTCGATCCTGGAAACCGGATTTTGTCGCCAGGACGCGCCCGGTCAGTGAGTCAACAATCACATCACTGGGAAGCGTCTGTATCCCATAGCGGGCGAGGAGTTCCTGGTGGTGGTCCGAGTTGATTTTGACCGCGATGAAGTGACCACCGAGCAAATCTTTCACTGTCGAATTGGTGAAAACCTCTCGCTCCATTCGCTGGCAGGGGGTACACCAGTCTGCGTAAAAATGAATCAAGAGGGGCAGTTTTTTTTCTTCCGCCTCGCGCATCGCCACCTTGAAATCAGAACGGAATAAATTGGGCTGGTCCGCCGCAAAACTGTTCGAGTACGTTGCCACGACAATCTGCAATAAACTGAAAATCAACAGGAAAAACGGACCCGAAATCAAGCCCCTGCTGGAAAACTGGTCGAATCGAGTTTTCGACATTCACCCGCCCCTCTGGTCAAATCTACCGAAAAAAATCGAGCCTCATTGGGGTATCGGCGTCGGATCACAGGGGGGCCGTCAGAGAAATCGATGAGAATCGGCAATTTTTGCAGCAACCTGGTGAACGTGTCGAATTTGCCGTTCAACACTAGGTTGCCTGCACGAGAGACTCTACCGTGGGAAGCTGTGCGATCCGGCGACAAAGGGGATGCGTTGAGAAAGGGGATGCGATCGCCCACGTCAATCGGGGCTGACTTCGATCCAGCCGATCGTATCGCCAACAAAAACGGGAGCTCCAATCGGTTTGACAATCTGGACAAGCTCACCCGAGATGGTCACGAGCAGATCAAACGTGACACCAGGAATACCGACTTCAGCCACGAGTTCCCCGGCGATGACCGAGTCACCCACCTCGATCAGCCAACCACTGATGCAGAGGGGCTCGGCAGCGGTTTGAAGTTCAGGAACAATCACAGGAACTTGCATTCGAGCTCATTTCTTCGGACGAAACGCTTTGATTCGGTTTTCGTCAGTGGTGAGGTACGGTCCTTCGAGCAGGTCGATACAGTACGGGATCGCTGGGAAAACTGCATCGAGACACTCGTGAATGGCTTTCGGTTGACCGGGAAGATTGATGATGAGCGAATGTCCACAGATTCCTGCGGTCTGACGCGAGAGGATCGCAGTCGAAACCTTTTCCAACGAGACCTTGCGCATCAGTTCACCAAACCCAGGCATCATTTTCTGGCAGACGGCGAAAGTCGCTTCGGGAGTCACATCGCGCAATGCGGGACCGGTTCCCCCGGTGGTGATGACCAGACAACACCGATGAATACTGCATAATTCATTGAGTGCTTGCTCGATCAGGTGTTGCTCATCGGGGATGACGCGGGGAAAGGGTTCAAAGGGAGAGGTGAGTACCTCGTTCAGATAAGCCAGAATCGCGGGTCCACCGCGATCTTCATATTCGCCACGACTGGCTCGATCTGATACGGTCACAATTCCGATGCGTGCTGTCATGCTTGATTCTTTTGAGGGTTTGGTTCTTGAAAGGGATGGTACGAGTCCCGAATCCGAGAGCTCAGAATTTGAGAGCTCCGATTGACTGTGCGCGGGGCCGGTCGCACCACAAATGCCTGATTCCGACATTCGAGATGCTACAAGAAAAGATATCACACGAATCGTTTCGAAATTTCATCATCAGGAATCCTGGTTGCGACGACGGCCTCAAAGTTTGACTTCCGGCGCGTTGATCAATTCTTCATGTGCACGCAGTTCCAGGACTTTCCGTTTGAGCAACTTGCGATATTCGTTCCATTGATCGACCGCAGCTTGATATTTTTCGGCAACATCTGCCAGTGAGATTTGGGCCTTGGAACCTTCGGCCATGGTCCGTTGTAACTCCAGGATTGACGGTTCGAGCTTTTGCCAAAGAAATTCGAGACTGGCTTTCGCCAGTCGCTCGATTTCCTCAGCAATCGCTTTGACCTGCTGGCGGTCGTCATAACGTTCTGCTTCGGTTAATCCCCGCGCCAGTTCCGCAGTGGCTCGGCGCTGGTATGAGTCGGGATCAACAAGACGCCCGAAGGGATTCATCGCCTGTTTGTTTTGTTGATTGGCCGCCTCGGCTTTTTGCAGTCCCTCGCGTGCCAGCTCGAAATCGGGACGGACTTCGAGTGCTTTTTTAAAACTCAGAATCGCCATCGGCACGTTCGAGGATTCGAGGTAGATGTTTGCAATCTGCTGATGGGCTTCCGCCATTTTGGGGTTTAAACGAGCCGCTTCGCGGTAGGCTGAAATGGCCTGTTGTGATTGCTTCCGTTTCCATTCGGCCAGCCCCAGTTGAAAATAGGCTTCGGCACTTCTTTTGTCTCGCTGAATGGCTTTTCGTAAAACATCAACCGCTTTTGTACGTTCCCCCAAGTGATTGTAGACAGTTCCAAGCTGGGTAAAATTCTGTGCTTCCATCGGCTGCAGCAACGTTAACTGCTCGTAATGACCCGCGCTCGTCAAAAAATCCCCCGCTTGGTCCGCAATTCTTGCCAGCCCCCGATGTGCCTCGATGCAGTTGGAATCCAATTCCATCGCATTGACGAAAAGCTCTTTGGCCTGCTTGATCTGCCCAAGATCAAGACAGTCGGAAGCGAGTTTACACAGTGCCGCAATGTTACTCATTTTGACGTGCCTCGAGCTGGGAAAGTCTGTGATTGCGCGGGAAAAGTTCGGATGAAATGAGTATACGACCGCTGGGGAGTTCGCGTCAAAATGGAATTCCGAGATTTCACCTTTCAGAAACCTTGGATTTCGTCTGTTTTTTTTGAGATTGACGTCGCTGGGAACTGCTGAATTGGTTCACACGTTGAGATCCCCAAAATTCGCCTCATCCCCATCCTCATCCTCGCACGAGAGACTGGCCGTAATGAATTCGAGTTCCGCTCGGGTCAAATTCAGCTCGTGATCGGTCCCCTGAAACAAAATCAGAATGGTTTTCTGCGAGGTTTGAAACAAACGGAGCACCGCCGAATTGACGAGGTCATAGCAGACAAAATCCACATCACGCCCGAGAGTCGGCAATCCACAAATACTGCCAACTTGGGCGAGGACATCGACGTCTTCATAGTCTTGCTTAAACGTTTCGACGACCTGATCCAGCAACTCATCGGGATCGGGTGTCCAGGAAAGCAAGGTGATCGTCCAGAATGAGGTCCCTTCACTTTGAACCGTGATCGTGGTTGACTCGGGATGCGACTCTTCGGTTAATTCCCATGAGCCTGGAAATTGGAATCGAATCCCATGCTTTTGATATTCTGCAATCGGACGCGACGGGGAATGCGGCTGACATCGGCCTTCACCGTCATGATCGTGATCGTGCCGGTGTTGATTCTCGTCCACGTGAAAAACCTTTCAAATTGCAACTGACAAACGGTTGTTTACTGCATAACTGGCGGCACAGTATTAACAGGAATCTCGCGACGCATCCATCATGAGCGACAAGATCATTCGTTTCCTGAGAGTCCGAACTTTTTTCGTTTCATTCCCCATGCATGTTGCCGGTGCTCAAGATCAGGCCTGTGAACATTTGGGGCATTTTTGATCCGTTGATTTCTCTGCAGCAAGTTTGCTGGCGAAGAAACGAGGGTTGTTCCAGTTTGTCGATTCGAGTACCTTGGAAGGACACAAAAGATGAGATGGTCGGGCGATGATCGGAGCTCCCCAAGCTCGAGTTGATCGCCTTGTGCGGGTTTCAGGGTTTGCTGTCGACGTTGGAACGGATCGGCTCACGGGGCATCTGGCCAGATTATTTTCAGCGATCAGGCGGCGGTATTAGAGGAGAGTATTGTGGCATCAGTTCGGGCTGAGGGTGTTGCGGAAGCATTATTTGAATTGAAACGCCTGGATAAGCTGGCGACTTTTACACAGGTCGCAACGCGGGCAGGTTTTAAACCAGGAGCGGGAGGCCGAACGCTGATGACGTGCCTCGCTGCAGTCCAGCGCGACTGGCCTCATTTGCATTGGTGGCGAGCGATTCCCGACGATGGACTGCTGCTGAAAGAGTCTGATCATGCACAGAAACTCTCGCTGGGGGGATTTGAAATTTCTGCGGCAGACGGAAAAAAAGACATGGTGACGATCGTCACTCTGGATACGTCGTTATTCACTTGGGAAACTCAGGTGGTTGCCTAAGGTTGGTTTTTCGCCGCGATCATGACCGAGTGAAACAACAGCCCGACGGATGGCTCACCGCCGGGCTGTTTGGTTTCCCAGTCGCGACGACCTCAACCAAGACTTTGAGCGTGTCAGCGATCAACTTGCATTGATCGGTTAGCCCCCCAGACAGGATTTTATCACCATGGCCATTTCTTTAGATTCCCTGCTTGATTCTGCTGATGCGACAATTTGGGAGGTTGTCACAAAGGGACCCGGACCTGCAGGATCACTGCCACTCGATGAAGAGATGCTGCTGAATGCTCCCAGCGGTGACCTGTTCGGTTTGACTCAGAACGCCGGGATGGGTTGGGATCCTACGCAACTTTTGCGTAAACAGTTTTTGATCCTCAGTACGCAAGGGGGGATTCGAGGCGAAGATGGAAAGCCGATTGCGCTGGGCTACCATACGGGGCATTACGAAGTGGGCCTGTTGATGCGGGCTGCGGCCGAGGAACTGAACCGGTTGGAAGCGATCCCCTTTGCGGCTTATGTCAGCGATCCTTGCGATGGACGGACTCAGGGAACCGTCGGCATGATGGACAGCCTGGCCTTTCGAAACGATGCGGCAGTCGTACTGAAGCGATTAATTCGTTCGTTGCCCACCCGGCGTGGTGTCATTGGGGTCGCCACCTGCGACAAGGGACTTCCCGCGATGATGCTGGCGCTGACGGCCCAACAGAATCTTCCCTGTATCATCGTGCCGGGGGGTGTCACACTTCCCCCCGCAGCCAGTGAAGATGCCGGAAAGGTCCAGACGATTGGGGCGAGATTTTCACATGGTGAAATCACACTCGAGGAAGCCTCGGAAGTGGGATGTCGCGCTTGTGGCTCACCAGGGGGAGGATGTCAGTTCCTGGGGACCGCAGCCACTTCACAAGTGATCGCCGAAGCGATTGGAATGGCACTGCCACACTCGGCTCTTTCCCCATCAGGGCAGCCAATCTGGCTGGATATCGCCCGGCGTTCCGCTCGCGCTGTGGTCGAAATGGAACGCCGTGGGTTGACGATCAAGGATATCCTGACCCCTGATGCCCTCCATAATGCCATGGTCGTTCACGCCGCCTGTGGAGGCTCAACAAATTTATTACTGCATATCCCCGCGATTGCCTTTGAAGCGAAGCTCCCCCGCCCGTCGGTCGAAGACTGGATCCGCCTGAATCGTCAGGTGCCACGCTTGGTCGACTGTTTGCCAAATGGTCCGATTGGCCATCCCACGGTCCGTTTCTTTCTCGCGGGTGGTGTCCCAGAACTGATGTTACATTTGCGGACATTGAAGCTGCTGAAACTTGATGCCCTGACGGTTTCGGGGCAAACGCTGGGTGATGTGCTGGAGTGGTGGGAACGTTCTGAACGCCGAGTCCGCTTACGTGAATTGCTGACGGCCCGGGATGGAGTCGATCCCGATACCGTCGTCATGTCACCCAAAATGGCCAAGGAACGGGGGCTCACCAGCACCGTGACCTTCCCAATTGGAAACATTGCTCCCGAAGGTTCCGTGATCAAGAGCACCGCGATTGATCCCAGCGTCGTGGATGCCGACGGAGTCTATCGAAAAACTGGTCCGGCTCGGGTGTTCACCTCGGAACGTGCGGCGATTGCTGCGGTGAAAGGCCGTCCGCTCCGCACACCCAAGGGGCAAACGGCACCCAGCGTGAGTGAAGCGACATCCGAACTGGTCCCCATCAAGGAAGGGGACATCATCGTGCTGATGTGTCGAGGTCCGCTCGGATGCGGGATGGAAGAGACCTATCAAATCACTTCGGCCTTGCGATACCTCCCCTTCGGCAAGCATGTCGCGTTGATCACCGACGCCCGCTTTTCCGGGGTTTCTACTGGTGCTTGTATTGGCCATATTGGCCCGGAAGCCCTGGATGGGGGACCGATCGGAAAGCTCCGCGATGGTGACTTGATCAATATCGAAGTGGATACACAAAACCTGACAGGAAAACTAAATTTCATCGGAAGGCCCGGCGAAGAGGTGACCCCCGAACAGGGAGCCCTGATTCTGGCCGAACGCGAGCCTTCCCAACCACTTTTGTGTGACCCCAATCTGCCACCAGAAACCCGCTTGTGGGCCTTGCTCCAACGGGCCGGGGGAGGTACCTGGGCGGGGTGTGTTTATGATGTCGATAAGATTGCTGCGGCACTCGAAGCGGGATTGGCGAAACACCCATGACTGATACCGTTTACCTGATCGATACCTTCTCGTTGATGTTTCAGGTCTTTCATGCAATTCCACCGATGACCAGCCCGGCAGGACTACCGACGAATGCGGTGTTTGGATTCAGTCGCGATCTGATGAATCTGCTGAAAGTCCACAAGCCAACCTGGCTGATTTGTGCGATGGAATCGCCAGGTCCTGGCGCCCGAGATGCCCTTTATCCTGCTTATAAAGCCAATCGGTCCGAGATGCCTGAAGACCTTCGGCCACAAATTGCTTTATTAAAAGAGGTGATTCAGGCCTTCGATATTCCCTTAATTGATTCCGCCGGGTGGGAGGCGGATGATGTCATCGCCACCTTGACAAGACAGGCTGTTGAACAGGGGTTCACGGTTTGTATTGTCACCAGCGACAAAGATGCCAGACAATTATTGGGACCGCAGGTCCGTATCTACAACTTGCGCAAGAACACCTATCTGAATGAAGCAGACTTGTGGCAGGACTGGGGTGTGCGACCAAATCAAGTTGTCGACTTTCAGTCGCTGGTCGGAGACGCGGTTGACAACGTACCCGGAGTTCCGCTCGTTGGCCCCAAAAAAGCGGCGGCCATGCTGCAGGCGTATGATACGCTGGAAAATGTCCTTGCCAATAGCGAAAAAGCCAGTGGCGCGAAACTACGCGAAAATCTGAAAACATTTGCTGATCAGGCTTATCTGAGTCGAGAACTGGTCCGCTTGAACCAGCAACTTCCCATCACCTTCGATTGGGAAGCGGGCCGCCGCCAGCAACCCGATATCTCCTCGCTCAAAGACCTGTTCAACCGGTTTGGGTTTCGTCGCCTCGTCGATGATCTTCAGCAGTTGGCGCCAATCGCTCCCGTCGCGAAACCGACCGAGACGGTCGTCCGCAAGCCCAAGCCGCGACTTCGTGGACAGCTTTCGTTGTTTGATGAGGAAGACGAAGAGGGGGATTCAGCCGACTCAACCGCTCAAAGTTTCCCACCAACAGACCCGACGACGAGTTCACCGGATCTCGACCTGCTGATGCAGGAAACAACCGCTAACAGCCTGTTTCCCGCCAGGATTCAACGAAAATGGGAGCTCATTGACTCTGCCCCCAAGTTTGCGACGTTTCTGGAATTGTTAAAAGGGGTGTCTCGATTTTGTTTTGACCTCGAGACGACCCATCTCGATTCGATGCGAGCCGAGATCGTCGGTTGGGCATTCAGTTGGCAAGCGGGGATGGGTTACTACCTTCCCGTGAGGGGGCCCATCGGATCCGATCTGCTGGATCCCCAGAACGTGTTAGAGGCGTTGCGTCCGATTTTTGAAAACCCGACTGTCCAAATCGTCAATCAAAACCTCAAATACGATCTCACAGTTCTCAGTCGAGTTCACTTGAATGTGGATTCAAATCGCTTGGGCCTGGATCCGATGATTGCCGACTATCTGCTGGATGCAGGAGCCCGGTCACATCGTCTTGACGTATTGATCACGAAGTATTTCGGGCTGAGCTCCATCCCGATTTCCAATCTGATTGGCTCGGGGAAACAGCAA
Source organism: Schlesneria paludicola DSM 18645 (assembly GCA_945869955.1). Lineage (GTDB taxonomy): Bacteria > Planctomycetota > Planctomycetia > Planctomycetales > Planctomycetaceae > Schlesneria > Schlesneria paludicola_B. The sequence continues at coordinate 3,259 of CAMBQP010000058.1, read as the reverse complement.
AAAAACATGATCGATGTTCCCGTTGCGCAAGTTGCCGAGTACGCAACGGAAGACGCCGACTTGGCGTTCAGGTTGGTCGAGTTACTCGAAGAACGACTGAAGACCGAGGGACTGTATGACCTGTATTGGAATCTGGAACGCCCGCTGATTGCGATTTTGGCCGAGATGGAACAGGCGGGAATTCGGGTGAACGCCGAGGAACTTCGTCGACAAAGTGTCGATGTTACCAAACGCCTGGATGAGACCATTGCCGAAATCTATGAGATGGCCGGGCACGAGTTCAATATCGACTCACCCATTCAATTGCGAAAAGTCTTGTTCGAGGAACAGCACCTTCCGGTACGACGCAAAACACAGACGGGTCCGAGTACCGACCAGGAGGTGCTGGAAGAATTAGCGCTGATTCATCCGCTGCCGGCCAAGATCATCGAACACCGGCAACTCTCCAAGTTGAAGGGGACATACCTCGATACGCTTCCAGAACTGATCCACCCCGAAACCGGTCGCATTCATTGCTCGTTCAACCAGGTGGTTGCAGCGACGGGACGACTCAGTTGCAGCGAGCCGAATCTGCAAAATATTCCCATCAGGACAGCCGAAGGCCGAAAGATCCGTCGTGCATTTATTCCGGGGCAAACGGGATGGAAACTGGTCTGTGCGGATTACTCGCAAATTGAACTGCGAATCCTGGCCCATTTCAGCGCGGACGAGGCACTCAAAGCCGCTTTTCAGCAGGGGATCGATATTCACTCGGCGGTGGCAGCGGATGTATTTGGAGTCGCCGTTGAACAGGTGAATTCTGACCAGCGCCGGATGGCGAAAGCGGTCAATTTTGGCGTCATTTATGGACAGAGCCCGTTTGGACTGGCAGCGACACTCGGTATTGAAAAAGAGATCGCCGCGAAATTCATCCAGGACTACTTCGTCAAGTATGCGGGAGTCAACCGTTTTATTCACCACACGTTGTCGGAATGTCAGGAAACGGGATTTGCCAAAACGATTCTTGGCCGCCGCCGACAAATTGAGGGGATTCGTTCCCAACGGGGGCCGAACCTGAACATGCCTGAACGGACAGCGGTGAATACAGTGATTCAGGGGTCCGCAGCAGACCTGATCAAGCTCGCCATGATTCATGTTCAAGCTCGACTGAAGCACGAGGGACTCGCCGCACGGATGTTGCTGCAGATCCATGATGAATTGGTGTTCGAATCCTCTCACGAGGACTTGGAATCGCTGGTACAGCTGGTACGACACGAAATGGAACATGCGATGTCACTCTCGGTGCCACTGATTGTCGATATCGCGGTTGGGGACAACTGGCTGGACGCGAACACGGTGTGATGAGAAGATCAGGGACAATACGGATGCGTTTCTGTGTTTTCAGACAACGGGTGAACTATGTCAGCTGAGTTGCAGCGGTCGCTTCCGCCGGTTCGATTTGCTTTGGTTGGCTGTGGTCGAATGGGTCGACATCACAGCGAACGAATGCAAGAGGATGGTCGGGGCGAAGTTGTTGCCCTGTTTGATTCTGAGCCTTCCATGGCGGTTCAGTTGAGAGCCGAACGTTGGCCTGCTGCGCGGATTGCGATAAGTTTCCACGAACTTCTGGCAGACCAAGCGGTCGATGCCGTCATCATTTGCACACCCACTGCTGAGCACTACTTGCAAACCCTCGCCTGCCTGAACCGAGGCTGGCATGTGTTGTGTGAGAAACCACTCGCTTCTCGTCGAGACCAGATCCTCGAGCTCATGCAATTCTCCGAAACGGCAAAATCCCGCAATCAAGCGTTTTCGCTCGGGTACCAACGACGATTTGCACCGGTGTTTGTCACGTTGCGACGGGAAGTCCTGTCGGGAAAGTGGGGCGCCGTGCGGGCGATTGTGTCCCATAACGTCGAAAATTGGCAGTCGACCATTGGAGGGACCTGGCGGGATGATCCCCAGCAAAACCCTGGCGGATTTCTCACGGATGCCGGGAGTCACAAACTGGATGCACTGTTTTATGTGACCGGACTGAAACCGGTCGAAGTCTTTGCCCGCAGTCAGTCCTGGGGGAGTCAGGTTGAGATTGTGACCAGCCTCTCTGCACTCTTCACGTCCGATGTGATCGCATCGGATGTGACGGTCACCATGGACTTTATCGGAAACGCTCAATATCTCGGAGAAGATCTCAATATCCACTGCGAAAACGCAGATCTCATGTTACGGCATGAGGAGCTCTGGATCGGTCGCGATGGTCACCGAGAGCGTTTGCCGATCGATTCCATCCAGTCGAATCCCGTATCCGGAATTCTCGATACGATCCTTGAAGGTAAGCCCGATCGATCCCCCCCCGCAGCGGCGCTCCCCGTTTTTGACATGACCCAGGCCATCCTGGAATCGGGAAGAACAAGAACACTTATCCGATTGCCCTCATTCAAGAGATAAACGATCGAAACTTGTTGTTGAGATTGCTCGTTTCAGGCTGGCGATGAGGAACATGACGACAGAAAGTGAATTCATGAGGCATACGGATTTCGATGCGACCTCGGACCCCAAATCCCGCTTAAAACCGCTGGGTCGTTTTTTATTCGTTGCGGGGCTTACGCTGATCGCGTCACGGGGAATCGAACTTTTTTCGAAGATGCCTGGACTCCCCGCTTTCTGGTACACCAATCAGTCGATGTGGATTTTAATCGGGTTAGGGATGTCCGCATCCGGATGGCGGATGCTCTGGACTCGACAGTCCATCAGCGTGCCGTCGTGGCAGCCATCCATTCCTGGAAAACGTTTTCAAGCGCTGACGCTGATGGTGAGTGAGGGTTGTCATCTGTGTGAAGAGGCGGCAGCGATCTTGGCCAAGTATCAAGCCTGGATCCCCCCGGCAACCGAAAGGGACATTCATTCAGACCCGATTCTCACTGAACGTTTCTCGACGTGTGTCCCCGTCGTGATGTTGGACGGCAAAATTCGATTTCGAGGGCGAATTCAGGAAATCTTACTGCAGCGATTGATCGAAGGAACTCCGCCAATCAAAGCAAAATCGAATCACTTCGGTTCGTCAGCCGCAGGCCTGAATTAAACAATCAAAGCATTTGTTTTTTTGAAAAAACTAAGTTTTTTTGATCCATTAATAAACAAATTCTTTGACAAATTCAATCATTTTCAACATCGCAGGAGAGTGCATTAAATCTTCGCTGCGGGGCGGTTCGATTGCTCCCTGAGCGATCGCTGCGAGCGTATCATCTAACGTTGTTGCCAGATCGGCGGGAGACTCTGC